>DASQPS010000124.1:0-7032 GCA_035643845.1 Gemmatimonadaceae bacterium
CAGGACAAGTGCGGCTAAGGCGAGTCCGCCAAACGCTATCGTCCACGTTGCGGCGCGCGAGTGCAGCCCCCGCCCGCGCGAGATCATGCGCACGAGGTGAATCGATAGCCGACGCCTGGCTCGGTTACGATGTGGCGCGGGACGAGCGGGTCTGATTCCACCTTGCGTCGGACGTTCGCAATGTGCACGCGCAGGTATTGCTGTGCGTCACCATACTCTCTGCCGCTCCAGACTGCCGCGAAAAGTTGGCGGTGAGTCATTGTCTTCCCGGCGTGCGTCATCAGAACCCTGACTAGCTCCCATTCCGTCGGCGTGAGATGCACGAGCTCGCCATCTCTCGTCAGTGTTCGCGCATCCAGGTCCATCGTCAAATCACCGCACTGGATGGTCTTCGCGCCATTCCCGCTTCGCGCGGCCGACCTTCGCAGCAGCGCTCTCACTCGGGCCTTCAATTCGTTCGTACTGAAAGGCTTGGTGACGTAGTCATCCGCGCCAGCGTCGAGGAGGGCCACCTTCTCCTGATCTGAATGTCGAGCGGAGAGAACGAGGATCGCCGCGTCCGACCACTTTCTGATCTCCGCGCAGACTTGAATGCCCGTCGTGTCCGGCAAGCCCAGGTCAAGGACGATCAGCGCTGGTCGCTCGGCCGCGGCGAGCTCGATTGCGCTCGCGCCGGTATCCGCTTCGGCGACGCGGTCAAAATCGCCCGCAATCGCACGGCGGACCACGCGGCGAATCTGCGGCTCGTCGTCGATAACGAGTGCGCTGCGAGTGGGCATGTCTATATGATCGCACCAAGTGCGCGGACTGACTACTTAAGCACAAAGATTTCACAAAGGTGTGGCGCATTCGCTATGCAAGCGGGACTGCCAACACGATCATAAATGGCAAGCTGCAAGACTTCGATTTGCGAAGCAGCAACGCTTAGCGATCAACAATGCCATCCCGCCTGAAGCGCATCGTCTACGGAAAGGCTCGCGATCCGAAGGACGCGCGAACCTTTCACACCATTTCTCTCATCGCGCTTCTCGCGTGGGTGGGACTTGGCGCGGACGGCCTTTCATCCTCGGCGTATGGACCGGATGAAGCGTTCCGCGCGCTAGGCAGCTACGCCTTTCTTGCACCTGCGCTCGCCCTTGCGACGACGATCACCGTCCTCACGATCTCGCTCGCGTATTCACAGATCATCAGGCACTTCCCGTACGGCGGAGGAGGATATGTCGTCGCCACCGAATTGCTCGGTCCGCGGTGGGGAGTGGTCTCGGGGTCGGCGCTGCTCGTCGATTACGTGCTCACGATCTCCGTATCGATCGCAGGCGGTGCCGATCAGGTATTCAGTGTACTCCCGCCATCGGCGGCGCGGTGGAAGCTGCTTCTGGAAGGCGGGGTCATCCTCCTCCTGGTTGTTCTGAACCTGAGGGGCGTCAGGGAATCAGTCACCGTTCTCGCTCCCATCTTCGGTTTGTTTCTGGTGACGCACGCCATCCTGATCATCGGTGGGATTGCGATGCACGTCGGCCGAGTGCCACAGGTAACGGCGAACGTGACGAGTGGTTTTCACGCCGGACTCTCCACCGTCGGTGCACTTGGCCTGTTTGCGATCTTCGTCCGCGCATACTCAATGGGCGCCGGTACGTACACGGGAATCGAGGCGGTGTCGAACGGCCTTCAGATCATGCGTGAGCCGAAAGTTCGAACGGCGCGAAAGACGATGGTCCTAATGGCGGTATCGCTCGCCTTGACTGCTGGCGGAATTCTCGTCCTCTATCTGCTTTTTGGAATCCGACCGGTCGAAGGCAAGACCATGAACGCCGTGCTCTTCGACACGTTCGCTGGTCACTGGACACTCGGAGGCGTGCGTGTTGGGTATCCGTTCGTCGTCATTTCCCTCGCGGCCGAGGCGGCGTTGCTGTTCGTTGCGGCGCAGGCGGGATTTATCGACGGACCGCGAGTGATGTCGAGTATGGCGATGGATTCGTGGCTGCCGCATCGCTTCGCGCAGCTGTCCAGCCGGCTCACGATCAGCGATGGAGTGATGCTGATGGGCGGCGCAGCCATCGCGACGCTCATTTACACGCGTGGCAGTCTCACCGCGCTGGTTACGATGTACTCCATCAACGTTTTCGTCACCTTCTCGTTGTCGCAGCTCGGCATGCTCCGGTTCTGGTATAAGCATCCGGAATCAGGACGACAAAAAGGGTTTGCCGTCCATGGATTGGCGTTCACTCTCTGCTTCGGCATTCTCATCGGCATCATATACGAGAAGTTCGCACTCGGCGGATGGGTCACGGTGCTGGTGACGGCGGCCTTGGTTGCTCTCTGTTTCAGGATCAGGCGTCATTATCGGAAAGTGGAAATCAATCTCAGCCGGTTGAACACAATCATGGAGGTTCTGCCAAAGGAGGTGCCGGTGGCTCCTCCTGCGATCGATCGCAAGCGTCCGACCGCGGTGCTGCTCGTTGGCGGTTATGGAGGCGTCGGAGTGCACGCGCTGCTCACTATTCAGCGGCTCTTCCCGGGACATTTCCGCAATGTCGTCTTCGTATCGGTCGGGGTCATCGATGTTGCGACGATGAAGGGAGTCGAAGAAGTCGAACGCTTGCGAAGAGCCACCGAGAAATCACTCGAGGAGTACGTCACGCTCGCGCATCGCTTCGGCTTTGGCGCCGAATGGCGGATGGAGATCGGCACGGATGTGCTGGATGAAGCCGAGAAAGTGTGCGGCTCGATTCTAGACGAATATCCGCGCGCGCTGTTCTTTCTCGGACGACTGATTTTTCAGCGCGAACGTTTCTTCCAGCGCCTCCTCCACAACGAGACTGCGTATCAGCTGCAGCGAAGGATGCAGTTCGCAGGAATGAATGCGATGGTGCTTCCGGTGCGGGTGATCGATGTACAGGACTTGCCGAGCGGGGCCTCAGGTCCAAGCATCGCGCACGACATCGGCAGAACGGCACTTGCCACGGGCTAGGATCTCAGGCTTATCGACCGAGCGACGACAGCTAGCGATTCGCCAACTCGATCAGCACAACATCGGAGTTCTCCCTCACGCGCTCGAACACGATCTGCTTTCCGTCGGGGGAGACGTCAAAGCGTTGGAGTGACTCGCCGGGCGCGAGAGTGGTGAGCTGCCGCCGTTTTCCGGTCGAGAGATCGAGCAACCAGAAATCCTGCCGACGGAATCCGCCCTGCTTCAGCACGAGAGTGTTGCCATTTGGCAGAAACCGGTAGCTGTCGCCGACTCGGTCGACTACGAGTGGCGGCAACGGAAACGATTTTCCGTCCGGCGTGACGGCCTTGAGTGGAACACTCCGCGCGCGCGGAGGCCCGGAATACAGAACGATTTTTCCGTCGGGCGACCAGACGGGATTTGAGGCAACGGAATCGATCAGCCGCACGGGCGCCCCACCGTCGACCGGGACTTTGAAGACGCGCGTCCCGATCCCCTGCTTCGCGGTGATCGCGATCCACTTTCCGTCGGGACTCCAGGATGCCGCGCCTCTCACGTCGAGCGATTCTGCAAGCGCGCGGACGTTGGTGCCGTCCGATGTGCTGCAGTACAATCTCGACCGTGCTTCACGACGAACCGGAAAGCATACCTGACGCCCGTCGGGCGAAATGGCCGGCGCGCCGACCACAGTGCCCTGCGTCGGTTTCCACAACTCCTGCGCCTTTCCTCCCGCCAGACGCCACACTCCGTCCGCTCCGCCGCGAGAGGCGAGATAATAGAGGGCGCCGTCGCGACCAAAGCGGGGCGCGGCCGATCGGGCGGTGGAAACGGCGATACGACTCGCTGACTTCTCATCCACGATGCCGTTGGTGATTGGTGCGCTCCACAGCTGAACACTCGGATTCGACACCGTCGCCACCAGTCGCCGCGGTTGCCCGGGAATCTCGGGGCTCGCCGCGACCGAGAGATAGTGCTCGACGCTTTCATTCACTCTGTGCGGAATGCGATCGTCGAGATCCATGGCATACAGCCACGGGCCGGTGCCATCATCGGCTGTCGCGGTGTAGAGGAGCGTGCGCTCATCGAGGAGTACTGGATACGCGACTTTCGAGTTGTGCCTCGTGATGCGCTCTGGTGTTCCGCCGCCGGATGGAATTCGCCAGATGTCCATCTCGTCAGGCGGCAGGCCGCGCGCAAAGTAGATGAAACGACCGTCTGGCGACCAGGTGAGATAATGGTTGTGGATCGCCGGATCCGAAACGAGAATGCGCCGCGCGTTCCCGCCGTTCGCGTCTGCAACATAGATCGGGTCGCCAGCCGACTGGTGATACGCCATTCTGGAACCGTCGGGCGACCACGCAGCCATCACCGCGCCTTTGAGGAACGGCTGCGCCTCGCCGCCGCCCACAGGCATCATCCACACGCTCGCGGGCGCCGCAATATCGGCGACGCGGAGCCATACGTGCGATGCATCGCCCGAAAATCCGATGTTGCGCACATCTTCGTTGAACAGCTCCGGAAATCGACCGCCAGTGAGATTCGTGAACTGCTCACTGCCGATTTTCATCACGAAAGCATCGAAGACGCTGTCGCGATCGGCGAGGAAAGCCACGAGCTGGCCGTTCGGCGAGATGGCGGCGTCGACTTCGGAGCCAGGAAAGTCAGTGAGTCGCTCGATTCGGGCGTTGTTCCAGCGTGATTGCCACGACGAGCTCGCCGTGCTGACGCGATACCAGGCGAACGCTCCGATGAGTACCACGACCAGCCCAGCCGCCATAACTGGCGGAGAGCGCAGCCAGCTCCATCGCGATCTGCGCGCTGTTTCCGCGCTGCCTCTGGTGGCCGCAATTTCGTCGAGACGCTGAACCATCTCCTCGGCGCTCTGCCATCGATGAGCGGGATCTTTCTCGAGCGCTTTCATGACCAGGTCGGCGAGCGCAACCGGCACGCCGGGTCGCAAAGTCTGTATCGGCGTCGGCGCCTGTTCGAGATGCCCTGAGAGAATCTCCTGACGCGTTTCGCCCGTGAATGGCGGTCGTCCCGCCAGCAGCTCGTAACCGAGTACTCCAATGGCGTAGATGTCGGCGCGGCGATCGATGTTCGGCCTGCCTTCGATCTGTTCGGGCGCCATGTACGCGGGCGTGCCCAGGGGAATGGCGGTATCGCTCGATGCATTGGCGGCGTCTTTCGCGGCTTTCGCGACGCCGAAATCAGCAACCATCGCGTGCCGCCCGGACAGAAGCACGTTGTCCGGCTTGATGTCGCGATGGACGACTCCGCTCTCGTGCGCGTGACCGACGGCATCGCAAACGTCGCGCAGAATCGCCACGACATCTTCCGCAGGCAGCGGACCCTCGCGCGCCAATTTCTCCCGCAGCGACAAGCCCGTTTCGAACGGCATCACGTAATAGAGAGAGCCGTCCGCTTCGCCGGAATCATAAAGCGGTACGATGTGCGGATGCTGCAGCTGCGCGACGATCTCGATCTCGCGCAGAAAACGATCCGCGCCCAGCGCTGATGTTAGCCGCGGATGAACCACTTTCACCGCGACGTCGCGGCCGTGCTTGAGGTCGCGCGCTAGATACACCGTCGCCATCCCGCCGTGGCCCAGCTCCTTCTCCATTCGATATCGCTCGGCAAGTGTCTGCGGAAATTCCGCGACGTCGTCATCGAACATTCCCGCGAAGAGCTCGGCCGCCGAGCGACTGAGAAGCGTGGACTCGTGCTCGCATTCTTCGAGAAGATTTTCGAGATCTGATCGTATCGCTGCGTCGCCAGCGCTCAACTTCTCGATCAGGGCTTCGCGCGCCTCCGGCGCCGTGTCGAGGATCTGATCGATCGTCGACGAAAGCTCCGCCCAGTTCTCGAGGTTCTGCACGACCGCCCTAACGGAAAGAATGAGTCATGCTTCGAGAACTCGCCGCAGTAACACGCGTGCCTTGACCCAATCGCGCTGCACCGTGCGCAGCGTTACGCCAAGGACCTCCGCCGTATCGGTTTCCGTGAGGCCGCCAAAGAATCGGCACTCGACCACCTGACCGAGGCGCGGCTCGAGTGCAGCCAGTCTTTCGAGCGCTTCGTCGATCTGGAGCAGCGCGTCGGCTTGATTCTCGACGACGGTGACGTCGTCGTTCAACGTCACCTGACGCCGCACTCCTCCGCGCTTGAGCGCGATGCGTTCGCGCGCGCGATCGACGAGGACGTGACGCATCGCCAGCGACGCCAGGGCGAGAAAGTGGGCGCGGTCACGCCACTCGCCGCGCGACTGATCGACGAGCTTGAGATACGCCTCGTGCACCAACGCCGTAGTCGAAAGCGTTCCGCCCCGGTCGCGAGCGAGGATGCGCCGATGCGCGATAACTCGCAGCTCCTGGTAGGTGCGGGCGACCTCGTCGTCGACGGATTTCTGAGCGATGTCGTATTTCGGCACGACTCCCCGTTAAACCGGTGAGAAGGCACGTCTCCTCAGCCGCGCTCCAAAATAAGGCGCAGGCCGGTCGGGAGACAGGACATTCGTTTTCACTCTTGGAGGCTGGTATGACGTTGCTTTACCGAGGCATAACCGGCGCGTTGGTAGTAGCCGGCGTGTTCGCAGCATGCAAGAACGGCCGGGACGCAGTCGGCCCGCGCGAGTCAATAGGTGGTTCGGAGACGGCCGTCTACAATCCGACGGACCCAATGTCCACCATGGGATCAGGCACCACCTCGACCCCGTTGGGTCGAGCGAACTTCAGCGATCCCAATGATCAGACCTTCAAGGTGATGCGAAAGACAGGCGATTGGGACGTCGACATCAAGTCCAAGCCTGGGTTGGAAATGGCAGTCCAAAGCATCGTCTTTCACCCGGGCGGCTTCAGCGGCTGGCACAGCCATCCAGGCCCGGTCTTCATCGAAGTGGTCAGCGGGACTATGACTTTCTATAAGGCAGATGATCCGGCCTGCACCCCTATAGTCGTGACTGCCCCGGGGAGCTACCTCGATGTTGGCGACGTCGCCCACATTGCGCGCAATGAGACGTCATCGGACGCGACAAACGTAGTCGTGTATTTTGCTCCGCCGAATACGCCGCAAGCGGGCCTCAA
>DASQPS010000125.1:0-2371 GCA_035643845.1 Gemmatimonadaceae bacterium
CTCGAGCGATTTTCTTTCGGAAAAATCTTGCTTTCGACGGGCCATTTTCGTAGTTTGTTCGGGTGCCCAAACAGGGCAATCTTACCTGCCTGCCAGGTCATAAACGTCTAACGACAGGGTGAACGATATGGCTGTTTCGACGGTTCAGGACGACAAGAAGAAGGCGTTGAACCTGGCGATTGCTCAGATCGAAAAGAACTGCGGCAAGGGCGCCATAATGAAGATGGGCTCGACCGACGCGCGCGTCCGGGTCGAATCTATCTCGACGGGAGCGATCAACCTCGACGCGGCAATTGGCGTCGGCGGTATCCCGCGCGGCCGCGTGACCGAGATCTACGGCCCCGAGTCGAGCGGCAAGACCACGCTCTGTCTCCACGTCGTCGCCAATGCCCAGCGCGCCGGCGGAGTTGCCGCTTACATCGACGCCGAGCACGCGCTCGACACCGATTACGCGGTGAAACTCGGTGTGGACGTCGAGAACCTCCTCGTCTCGCAGCCGGACACGGGCGAGCAGGCGATGGAAATCTGCGAGATCCTCGTGCGCTCGGGCGCTGTCGACGTCGTGGTCATCGACTCTGTTGCGGCGCTCGTGCCCAAGGCGGAGATCGAAGGCGACATGGGGGACTCCCACATGGGACTCCAGGCGCGCCTCATGAGTCAGGCGCTGCGCAAGCTCACCGGCGCGATCGCGCGCTCGAAGACGTCCGTCATCTTCATCAACCAGCTCCGCGAGAAAATCGGTGTGATGTTCGGCAACCCCGAGACGACCACCGGTGGAAAGGCGCTCAAGTTTTACGCTTCGGTGCGCCTCGACATCCGCCGTATTGCTCCCGTCAAGGAGAAGGAAGACGTCATCGGCTCCCACGTTCGCGTGAAAGTCGTGAAGAACAAAGTCGCTCCGCCGTTCAAGCAAGCCGAGTTCGACATCATGTACGCGGAGGGAATAAGCCACGCGTCGCTGGTGCTGGACATCGCCGCCGAATCGGGAATCATCGACAAGTCGGGTGCGTGGTACAGCTACGGTGCGCAGCGAATCGGTCAGGGCCGTGAGAATGCAAAGATGTACCTCAAGGACAACCCTGCGCTTCTCGCTGAAGTCGAGGAGAAAGTGAAAACCGTCCTTGGAATCAAACCGCCCGCTGTTGGCGAGACCGAGGTCGAGCTGGCGGATTGAATCGCCTCACCGCGTACAATTACGCGTTGAATCTTCTGGCTGCGCGCCCGTATCCGGTGCGCAGCCTCGAGCGGAAGCTCGCGCAGAAAGAATATTCCCCGAGTGAAGTCGGCGATGCGATAGAGCGTCTCCTGGAAAACGGGCTCTTGAACGACGCGCGCTACGCCGAACAGTATGCGCGTTCAAAAATTCTGAGCACTGGCGCATCGAAGCGCCGGCTTCAACAGGAGCTCTATCGCAAAGGAATCAAGGGCGACCTGGCTACGACGGCGATTGCCAATGTCATCGAGCAGGAAGAGATCGATACTAGCGCAGTCGTCGAGCGCGTCGCGAAAAAAAAGCTCGCGCAGCTTGGAAATCTCGAGCCTCTCGTTGTTCGCCGGCGACTCTTCGCCTTTCTCGCTCGCCGCGGCTATGACCTGGACGAAATAAAGTCTGTCGTCGCTCGTCTTACATCGTAGCCAATCAGAGTTGAAATGAATCGTTTCCTATCGACGTGTGTCTCTGCGCGCGGGGCAGGGAAAATGGTTGCAGCGCTGTCGGTCGCGACTTTATTCGCCGCGTGCACCTCCATTTACGACAAGACCAGTTTCAGTACCTACGTTGCTGGGTCGTACGCTCTAGAGACCATCAGTGGCGCTGCGTTGCCGGTGGTTCTGCCGCAGATGGCGCCTGGAAAATCGTCCCTGACGCGTGTGTATAGCGGAACGCTCGCTCTCACTATTGACGGACAGTTCACGCTCCAGCTCGCCGAGTCGGATGCCGCCGCCAGCGTGCCAGATCCGACGCCGTTCAAGGTGATAGGCAATTGGGAGGTCAACACTCCGTCCACCATCACACTGGATGGCAGGCTGCAGGATCCGACCTTGGTTTTCCCGACGGACCTCGCCGGCACGGGCGTGCTCGAGTTCGACTACCTCGGCGGACGCTTCCACTTCGCCAAGCCGTAACGATTCGCGGCGGATGTCCCGCGCTTAGAAGCACAGCGAGCCCGTAGTCAGGTCAGCACGCGGACTGCATCACGTATATTTCCCGCATGAAAGCGTCGGAAGTCCGCAACAAATTCACGAGCTATTTCGAGAGGCAGGGACACCTCGTCCTTCCCAGCTCTCCCGTCATCCCCGGCGATGATCCGACGCTCATGTTCACGAACGCGGGGATGGTCCAGTTCAAGAAAGTCTTTCTCGGCCAGGAACA
>DASQPS010000126.1:0-2422 GCA_035643845.1 Gemmatimonadaceae bacterium
AACCTCACCCTAGAGTCGATTTACCTGAGAATGGCTTTGGCGATTGTCTGGAGCTGCATGTTCGACGTGCCTTCGTAGATCGCTCCGATCTTCGCATCGCGGTAGAATTTCTCCACCGGATAGTCCTTCGTGTAACCGTACCCGCCAAAGAGCTCCACGCAGAGCGAGGTCACGCGCTCGCAAACCTGTGAAGAAAAAAGTTTTGCCATCGCGCCCTCTCGGGCAATGTCTTTTCCAGCGTCCTTGAGACGCGCCGCGTTGTAAACCATGAGCCGGGCTGCTTCCAGATCCGTCGCCGCCTGAGCGATCTGGAACTGGACGCCCTGGAACTCAGCGAGCGGTTTGCCGAACTGTTTGCGCTCGTTCAGATAACTAATGGTCGTGTTGAGCGCGCCCTGCGCGACGCCGATCATCTGCGCTCCTATGCCGACGCGACCTCCATTCAGTGTGTTGATGGCGATCTTGTAACCCTGTCCAACGGGTCCCAGGACGTTCTCTTCCGGAACTTCACAGTCGTCGAGCAGAAGCTCGGTCGTGCTCGATGCGCGAATGCCGAGCTTGTCTTCCTTTTTGCCGACGCTGAATCCCTTGAAATCGCGCTCGATGATGAAGGCGGTGATTCCACGGTAGCCGGCCGACGGATCAGCATTCGCGAAGACGACGAAGACCCCGGCCTCGGCGCCGTTGGTGATCCAGAGTTTTTGTCCGCGAAGAACCCACTTGTCGCCGCGCTTCTCCGCGCGGGTGGCGAGGCCGAACGCATCGGAGCCGGAACCCGATTCCGACAGTGCATACGCGCCAACGACATCTGAAGTAAGCATAGGGAGGTACTTCGATTTCTGCGCGTCGTTTCCATAGGCCACAATCGGATAGTTCACCAATGTGTTCTGAACGTCGCAGACG
Organism: Gemmatimonadaceae bacterium; assembly: GCA_035643845.1. Classification (GTDB taxonomy): domain Bacteria; phylum Gemmatimonadota; class Gemmatimonadetes; order Gemmatimonadales; family Gemmatimonadaceae; genus UBA4720. The sequence goes on from DASQPS010000126.1 coordinate 904, forward strand.
ATTGCCGCCGCAGCGTCGACCTTGCTGATCGCTTCGACGGCGAGCGTCACCATGAAAAGAGATCCGCCCGCACCGCCATACTGCTCCGGAACTTCGATGCCCATTAGACCGAGCTCGAAGTATTTGGGGAGAAGCTTCTGATCGATTTTGCCGGCTTTTTCCATCTCCATCACCCGAGGCCGGACTTCCTCTTCGGCGAATGCGGCGACGGCATCGCGAAACATGATCTCTTCTTCGGAAAGAAGAGTGAGTGCGGACCCTCCAGTCTCAGTTTGCATTGGCGGGGATCGTTTCCATGTGAGCGACGGACGCAGCGTCTGAAGAGGGCAGAGCAAGAGCGCGTATCACGGCCGCGCGACGGCTGCGACGCCTCGCCCGGAAGCGAATGAGGGCGATTACTCCCAGGATCTCCGCCGCTCCGAAGACATAGCTGGCGAGGTCTTCCACGTGGGCATTGCGGGCCGACGTCAGCAACAGACCGTTCAAGCCGACGATCACGCCAAGCGAAGCATTGATGAGGAAGATGCGTATGCTATCGCGAGTATCGTGAACCTCGAGCGGGTTGAGATCGAGCTCTTCGCGCTTGGAGTAGGCGTGGTGGAAGAGAGCGGCAAAAACGAGGAAGATCGCGGCAAATCCCAATCCGTACACTGCGAAAAGCGCGGGCCAATCCGTGGATTGAACAGCCGCAACCGTCCGGCCGTCTGCCAATTGGACCATCTTCCCGAGACCAAGCGCGCGATTCACCATCACATTCGCGAGGAATTTGAATGGAAAGACGAAGAAAAGAACGAACAGCAGCAGCGCGCCATTGAGCAACACTACTTGCTTGTCCTCGAGGCCATACCGTCTGAAGAACACGAACTGCCTGTACCACAGCGCGTAGAGCACAGCGAAGGTGAGTGCGAAAGCGATAAAGCCACGCATCGCCTGCAGGAGCTCGCCCGAAGTGCGCGGCACTTCAAGCGAAACAATGAGCAGGGTAATCGCAAACCCGAACACGGTGTCGCTCAATCCTTCGAGTCGCGAAACCTCCCGGCTCCTCCATTTGAATTCGTGCGGAGCGTCGGGAGATTTTGAGATCAGCCGTTCGCGCAGCATTATCTCAAGTGCCCGCTCCGGGCGCGCCGCTCCGTGTTGCGGCGGTCGATGTCTTCGCGCGACATGCATCTCCGCACAAAGTCTCCGAGCACTCCGGATCCCAGCACCTGTCGCCCTCCGCTCCCGCCGGATCGAACACCGCGTCGGTTCCCGCGCGGTCGAGCACGATCTCGGCGAGTTTCTCGTGGACGCCGAATGCCGGTGTCACGCTGAACGAGACTCCGTTGTGCGCGCGCGCGGCGTTGGCGACCATGCGTGGAATGTCAGCGGTGCTGTGACGTCCGGGTGACAACATGTACGGAAACACAATGACATCGCTCGCGCCTGCTTCGACGCAGCTCGCGAACCCCTCGCTGATGTCGGGACGAGCGAGCTCCATGTGGGCATGCCGAACGACGATGCTCGGGCCGGCCATCGT
>DASQPS010000127.1:0-3633 GCA_035643845.1 Gemmatimonadaceae bacterium
CCATCCGGAGCTTGCGCGAGCGCGCGAGCTGGGAATTCCGATTACGCGGCGCGCCGAGGCGCTCGGACGCGCGGTCGCCGACGCGAAAGTGGTGGGCATCGCTGGAACGCATGGAAAGACAACAACGACGGTAATGACGACCTCGGCCTTGGCGGCCGCGGGCCTTCACCCGACCGGGCTGGCCGGCGGTCGTGTGGCCGAGTGGAAGGGAAACCTCCATTACGAGTCGGACGAGCTATTCGTCGTCGAAGCGGATGAATACGATCGATCCTTTCTGTCGCTGTCGCCGACAATCGCGGTCGTCACTAACATCGAGGCCGATCATCTCGACATCTACCGTGATCTTGCGGAAATCTCTTCGACGTTCTCTCGCTTCGTTCGGGGCGCGGTCGTAATCGTGCTGTGCGCCGATGATCGCGGGGCAAATGGCCTCGAGGTGCCACCCAGTGCGGAGGTGATCCGCTATGGCATTCACTCTCCCGACGCTCGTCTCATCGCGAGCGACATCCGATCGATTGGCCAGTCGACGAACTTCGTCATATCGTACGATGCAAAACCTCTCGGCGGAGTCGCGCTTCGGGTGCCCGGTAGGCACAACGTCAGGAACGCGCTTGCCGCAATCGGTGTCGGTCTCGCGCTCGGCGTGACACTCGAAGCGATGCGCGATGGACTGTTGCAATTCAGCGGCGTGGAGCGGCGATTCCAGCGTCTGTGCGACGTCGCCGGCGTCACGATCGTCGACGATTACGCGCATCATCCTACAGAGATCGAAGCCACCCTTCAGGCCGCAAGAGAATCCTACCCGAGCCGACGAATCGTGGCAGCTTTTCAGCCGCATCTTTTCTCGCGCACGCGCGATTTCGCCGAGGCGTTCGGCCGGGCCCTGGCGAAGGCCGACAGTGTGTTTCTGGCGGAAATCTATCCGGCTCGGGAAAAACCAATGGCGGGAATCACGTCTGACCTCGTCGCAGCTTCTTTGGCACGAGCGGGACGGCCTGCGACCTGGCAGGGAACGAGGGCCGAATTGGCGTCGGCGCTCTTCGATTTCGTGAGCGAGGGCGATGTCGTGATCACGATTGGTGCGGGTGATATCACTCGCACCGGCCCCGAGCTGAGACAGCGGTTGGAGGCTCGCGGTCAATGACAATTCCCGAGAGGCTCCATCGTCCCGGCTGGAAAATACTTGGCTCCCTCGCGCTGATTGCAGTGGTAATGGCCGGCGGGTGGGGCGCGCGATCCGCCGCGCGCAAAATGGCGTTTTTCCGGGTGCGATCCGTGGAGATTCGTGGCGTGAAATACCTTCAGCCCAGCGAAGTTCTCGGCCGTCTCAAGGTTGACACCCTGATGTCACTCTGGGACGATCTCGAGCCGTTGCGTGAAAGAGTTCGGCATCATCCGCAGGTGTCGGACGTCACTATCACGCGGCGAATGCCCGGAACGCTCGTCGTGACCGTCCAGGAGAATCAGCCGGTTGCGCTAATCCAAACTTCTTCGGGGCTTCTGCCTTACGATTCCCTCGGACACGAGCTGCCGATCGATCCATCGCGAACGAATCTGGACCTTCCGATTGTTGCGACTAATGATCCGGCTCTTCTTAAGCTCGTTGGGGCGATTCGACTCGCAGAGCCGCGGGTGTTTGCGCGAATTGAAGAAGTGAGACGGATTGGTCGGGACGAAATTCTGCTGACGCTGTCGCGCAACGCTCTCGATCGTGCTCGTTCTGCGGGTGCGGCAGCCGCGCCTCGCGACGAAACTCTGCGCGTGCTGGTTCCGACAGGACTGTCAGTGGGACGGCTGGCCGATATCTTTCCCGTGGAGAACGACCTCGCTCGCCGCCAGACACCGGCTGGTGAGGTCGATTTACGTTATCGCGATCAGGTGATCGCAAGGCTGCAATGAATCCGGAACGCATCATCGCTGGTCTGGACATAGGCTCTGCAAAGACGACGGCCGTGATCGCCGAGGCGGTCGGCGACCGGAAAAGCACACCCACGCTCAGAATTCTGGGTGTCGGCCAGGCTCGGACCACCGGGCTGCGCAAGGGAGTGGTATCCGACATCGAGGAAACCACGCGTTCGATCAAGAAAGCGATCGAAGACGCGGAGCGAATGTCGGGACTAAAGATCGAAGCCATCTACGCCGGCATTGCTGGTGAGCACGTACGCGCGATGATCAGCAAGGGAATCGTCGCGGTGAATGGTGAAGAAATCTCGAAAGCGGATGTCGATCGCGCCAACGACGTTGCGCGCGCGCAGCCAGTGCCGCAGGATCGCGAGCTTCTTCACGCGATACCGCAGGAATATTCCGTCGACAAGAACCAGGGCATCCGCGATCCGATCGGAATGATCGGAACCCGTCTCGAGACGGAGATGTATCTCGTCACCATCGGCGCGTCGCCGGCGATGAATCTCCGAAAATCAGTGGAAATAGCCGGCTATCGAGTGCGTGAACTGGTGCTGGAGCCCCTGGCGAGCGCGCTCAGTGTGCTGACGGAAGACGAGAAAGAGCTCGGCGTCGCTCTGGTAGAAATGGGCGCCGGTACGACCGACATCGCGGTCTTTCACGAGGGGAAAATCCGGCACCTGGGCACCGTCAATTTTGGCGGCAACAACGTCACGAGCGATATCGTGCAGGGAATCGGCGTAACACAAGCCGATGCCGAACGATTGAAGGAGCGTTACGGCTGCGCCTACGAGCCGCTGGTGGATCCACATGATCTGATTCAGCTGCCGAGCACAGTAGCGCAGGGCGAGCGACACGTCCCACGTGAGGTGCTGGCGCACATAATCCACCAGCGGATGGACGAGATCTTCAACCTCGTTCTTGGCGAGATCGAGAGAGCGGGATTCGCGCAGCGGCTCAATGGCGGAGTCGTAATCACGGGTGGGGCCGCGGCGATGCAGGGAGTCGCGGAACTCGCCGCCGACGTGTTCGGAACCGGTGTGAGGATCGGATCTCCGGAGGAGAACATCGGTGGGCTCGCTGATTCCGTGGATGCGCCGCGCTTCGCGACAGTCGTGGGCCTCGCGATGTACGGCGCGCACCGCAGCGCGGCAGGGTTCTCGCCGACGAGTAAGCACAGAGCGCTCGCCGGAGTAGGCGTCGACAAATTCACAAAGCGGCTCAAGGTCTGGCTCGAGGATTTCTTCTAGCCGCTCCTGTTTTTTGCGTGTTTTTTTGTTTGTGCGGGTCAGGCGGGTGAAGGTGTCATCTTCGGCGACGACGGTCGCTCTGGCGGAGCCGCTAACTACGCTCGTTCGCTCCGCTCACTCGCGCGTCTCCTTGGTCGCTCCCTTGGACGTCGCCTGCGAGGAAACCCCTCGCCTCCCTAATGCAGACTCGAAGAAGCGGGTGCTCAGGGCGCCTGCATGGGCGAATCGCTGTCGTCCGCAAGTGTGCATGCTCACTTTCGCGCGGGCGTCGGCGCGGAGCGCCGCGCGCGCTGGCGCGCGCGTGCAGTTGGTCCGGAAACGAGCCGAGACCGCGTCGGCTGCGGAATGCGTGACAATGTCCGCTCGAGGTTATCCTCGACGCGTCACTGAACTGCGCTTCGCAGCGTCGGTGGGAAGGCGGGTGAAGGTGTCATCGCAGGCGATGTCCAAGGGAGCGACCAAGGAGACGCGCGAGTGAGCG
>DASQPS010000128.1:0-12114 GCA_035643845.1 Gemmatimonadaceae bacterium
CGCTTGCGCGCCCACTGGCCCGAAGCCGCCGCCGTCCCCCGTGAACCACGCCTCCCAATCCTGCGGAGTCTTGAACGCGACGACCCCAACGCCCGGACCAGCGACGTACGGGTAAACGTCGGTCAGGTAGTTCTTTCCAAAAATCCCTTGCTGCGACCTGATCTCCGTGCGCTTCGATGTGCCGAAGTTGTCGAGCACGCTCAACGTCTGGTCCCAGACCTGACCGCCCTTTCGAACGTCGAGCAGACCGGAGAGCCGCAGCTTGTTCCAAACCGTAATCGACGACCGATACGACATCGTGTACTTCGGATTCGGATCCGCGATGACGCGATCGGTGTTGTCCACGATCGGTTTGCCGTCAGCGCCGAGGTAGAGTGCGTGCCGTGCGTTGCCCACGGCGCCGCACGCGGCGTCGACATCGGTGTTTGCGGCGTCGTTGAGGTGCAGACCGCGACCGCAACGGACGAAATCCGATCCCCTGATCACCCCTGGTGCGTAACCGACGGTCGATGAGCCGATGCCGCCGTTGAATCCTTCGCTGTTGTATGGAATGAATTCGGCGCCATCGAGACTCTTGACGTTCCCGCGATTCCGGCCGAATTGCACTCCGGCATCCCAAGCGAGTGTTGACGTCGTGAACGGACGGATGTTGAGAACCAGCTCCGTTCCCTTGTTGGTAATTGAAGCGGCGTTCTTGATCGCGAACTGAGCACCGGTGCCAGAGCTGTTCACTGGGACGCCGAGGATTACATCGTCAGCGCGCCGAGTGTAGTAGGTCGCTGAGAAATCGGCGCGGTTGCCGAAGAACGCGAAATCGCCGCCGTATTCGTTCTCGCGGTTCCGTTCCGGCCGAAGCGCCGGATTCCCCAGTGTCTGACTGGTGACGAGACCGCCCTGACCATTGATCGACGACAGGATGACATCGTTATAGCCGGAGCCAAACGTCTGGCCCGACGCGAGTGTTGTAACTGCAGCGTAAAGGGGTGGCTCCTTTCCTGTCTCGCCGTAAGCAAAGTGCAGCTTGCCGTACGAGAGCAGGCCCTTCGGTCCATTTCCGAGCAGGTTCGTGAACGTCCACGCTGCTGAAGCCTTCGGGAAGTTGTGCCGGCGCGTCGACGCTCCGAACGTGGAAAACCCATCGTTGCGGATTCCCGCGTTCACCACGAGCTGGTTGTAGAACGAGAGCTCGCTCTGCGCGAAGTACGATTCGATGTGCGCCAACGACCGAAATTCGGCCGTCCCTGAGAATGGGAACACGAGGTTGAGGAGATTGCTCGCGCCCTTATTCACGGTGTTCTGAATCGCCAGCGGGAACGGCGCAATCAGGCCGTCACCCTCGTCGGCGAGCTGCCGGTAGCGCCTCGAATTGAGGTTCTGGCCAACGGTGAACGTCGCGTCGACGTTCGACCCGAATCCGTGTTTCGCCGTCGCCAGCAGATTGTGATCGATCTCGAGGTTGCTGGCGGTGAAGCGGATCACGTCACCGCGCTTGTCGTTCGCCGACGTGAGCGGAAGTGCCTGGAGTCTGGAATCGTTGTAGTAGTCGGCGCCAAGGGTGTACTTGACGTTGAGCCAGTCCAGCGGATTCCAGTCGGCGTTCACATTCGAGACGGACCGTCCCAGCTCGCTCCTGTTACCCGGATTATCGAGCACGAAGAACGGATTGTCGTAGTAAGCCGCCGCCTGCATACGGGCAACGCTGGTGGGCTCCGGAAACCGGTAGGGCCGCTGGAGTCCGGAAGCGGTGTAGGTATTCTGGTCATTGAAGTTCGGCGGAGTACGCATCGCGCCGAGCATGATTCCGGATGTATTGGAGCCTTTCTGCACATATTTGCCGCGATCGTCGATGTAGCTGAAGTTTCCGCCGATCGTGAGCTTCGAGGAGATCACCTGCGACGCCTTGAGCCGCGCGGTCGCGCGGTTGTACTTGTTGTTCGGGCCCTTGAAATATCCGTCCTGCGCCGTCAGCCCGCCCGATCCGAAGAACGTCGTGCGATCGTTTCCGCCCGAGATCTGTAGGTTGTTATCTGCAGTAAGGCCGGTGTCGAAGAGCTCGTTCTCGTGGTTGTAAACTGGCGTGCCTGGCGCGATCGGCGCTCCCCAGCTGAGCGCAGTCATAGCGCAGTTTGGTCCGCCGCAAACTGCGTCCACTCCGCCGGTGCCCTGCGCGTAAGAGCGCTGGAGAATGTCAGGGAGGCGCGGCTTGTCCCACGTCTCGGTCGAGGAGAAAGTGTAGCGCGTAGGTCCGGGGTGTCCGCTCTTCGTCGTGATGACGACGACGCCGTTCGAAGCGCGCGCGCCGTAGATGGCCGCCGCCGCTGCGCTTTTCAGGATGTCGACCGACTCGATGTCATCGGGATTAATGTCGGACGCGCGGTTCGTCGCGACCGTTCCCTGATTGCCGCCTTGCGTCGAAGTCGTCGAGTTGTCGATCGGTTGTCCATCGACGATAAACAGCGGTTGATTCGCGCCAGAGAGAGACGTTGCACCGCGGATGCGGATAGACGCTGAAGCTCCCGGCTCGCCCGACTGCGTTCTCACTTCCACGTTCGGTGCCTGCGCCGTAAGTGCCGACACGAGATTCTGCGGCTGCACCGCTCGGCGCAGCGCAGTGCTGTCGACGGTATTGATCGTCGCGGTCAATCGCTCGCGGGTGGTCGATGTGCCAGCGCCTGTCACGACCACTTCACCCAGGTGAAACGGGTTGGCCGAGAGAGAGAAGTCGTGACTGATCGTCGAACCGGCTGAGAGCGTTATCGGAATCGATATCGCCGTGTAGCCGATCACACGCGCCGTAAGCGTTGCCGCCTGGCCGTTCGCTCGCGCGCTCGGAACGACGAACGTGAATCGTCCTGCGTCGTTCGTCTGAGCGCCGATGTTCGTACCCTGCAAAAGAACCGTCGCGCCCGCGAGCGGAACACCCTGATCGCTCGTGACGGTGCCTGTGATCGTGACGCCAGCCTGCGCAACAAGCGAAGACGCGACGATTACGAGGAGCGCGACTGCACTGCTCATACTACGTAGCAGCCTCATGGAGCCTCCGTGCTCTGTGGTTGATGCGCAATGTGGGAGTGAGCGCTCAGCCAGAAAAGACTTCCAGAGTGTCGAAGCTGTGACGGACCTGTAGCGAATTGTATGCAATTCGTGACGGTCACAGTTCGCGCGAGCGTGCTGGCGGAAATGAGCGCCCTGGAGCGAGCGCCAGACGAAATGCCGCATCCGGTGTCAATTTTTACAATTCGCATACATCGCTCGTCGAGCACGATTTCACGGCGAGGGATATTGTATTGGCTGGTGCACCCGTCCAGATGATTTCTATCGTTCGCGATATGAGAGTCTACGGAGCCCGGCCCCTGCTTCTCGGCGCTGCGCTTCTCGGCATTGTCGTCGTTTCCGCGCTCGCCGTGCGGGACTCGATGGCCAATGCGCGCGAGCGCAAAGCCGCGGCAGAACGCACCATCAAGGATTACGCGATGTTCGCGAGCTACATCTACACGTCGCGCGCGTACCTGTTTGCGCGCGACCGAACGCTCTTTCAGGCTTACCTGCCCGTCCATCCAAGCGATCCGTGGGTGCCGGGCACCCTTCCGCCGGCCAGCGTGCTTGCCGCCGTGCCGGACACGACGGAACGCTGCGGGCCGAGCGAGAACTGGCCCATCTACCGGTTCAGGGTGATGATGCCTGCGCGCACCGTGACCTACGCGGGTCCCCGTCCCGATGCACAGATCGACGCAATCATCCGTGACTCGATCCCCAAGCTCGCGGTAAAGCCATGGGTTCGCGGCGCACGATTCGGATATCTGTTCGTCGACGCACCTGCCGGACGTGAGGCGGTGTCCTACGCGCCCGCCTATGATTCCGCCAACAGGCTCCTCGCGGTTTACGGCTACCGGTCGTGCTACGGAGTTCGGGACACCTCGGATTATTCGATCATGTACAAGGTCGTGCGGGTGATGCCACCTCAGGTTCCGGGTTATATGGACTCTCGCGACAACTCGGCGTACCACCGGACCGCTGTCAACGCCACAACGTCCGGCGATGCGTCAGATTCTGAAACAATTCGGGAAAAGTGGCCGTCGGGAATGCCAGCAGAATCACTTCTGACGCTGACAATCACGGACATGCAGGATCGCGAGCTTTACAAGGCTCCCAAGACTGGACCGTCCTCGGAGTATCATGGCGTGGCAGCCCTTGGCTTCATCGGCGGGACGATCTTCTCTGTCGCATTGCGGCCCGAGGTGGCGCAATACCTTGTCGTGGGCGGAATTCCCGAATCCAGAATTCCTGCATCGATGCTCTTGCTCGTCGCGAGCGTTGTGCTCGCGATCGCCGGATTCGCGTCCCTGCGCAGCGAGATCCGACTCGTTCAGTCGCGTCAGAAATTTCTTGCGAACGTCTCCCACGAGCTGCGCACTCCGCTTCAGCAGATACTCATGTTCGTTCAGCTCTTGAGACTCGGACGTACGCGCAGTGATTCGGAGCGCGAACGATCGCTGGAGATCATCGAGACCGAGACTCACCGGCTGATAGCACTCTCCGATTCGGTCCTCGCAGCCGCCAAAGCAGAAACGCAATTGAATACCGTTCCAGTCGACGTATCGGCGGTGGTTCGGACGGCGGCCGATTTCTTCGCACCACTCGCGCAGGCTCGGAAGATGAGCATTCGTGTCGACGTTCCTGGCCCAGTCATCGCCTGCGGAAATTCGGATGCGCTGCGCCAGATCCTGATCAACATTCTGGACAACGCCGCCAAATACGGCCCCGCAGGGCAATCGATAACGATTGGTGCGCGCGACGAAGGGAAAACCGTGCGCCTCTGGGTTGATGATTCGGGTCCCGGGATTCCGAGCAATAGTCGAGACGAAGTCTGGGAGCCATTCGTCCGCCTGGGCGGAACTGTCGACGACAGCACCGGTGGGGCCGGCCTCGGTCTCGCGATCGTGCGCGACCTGGCAACAGCGATGGGCGCGCACGTCTGTCTAACGGAAGCTCCATCAGGAGGCAGCCGTTTTGTCCTCGAGATGCTCGCGGCACGCAACGGTGCGCACAACGGCGTGAGCGCGTGACGCAGATGCTTCAGATAACTGGTGCGCCGGAGACAACGACAGATCGGTCCATCCTTATCCTCGAGGATAACGAGACGCTCGCGCTTGGTCTCAGAACGAGCCTCGAGGTCGAAGGCTATAAGGTCGAGTGCATCACCGATGGTGAAGAGGGCCTCAAGTGGCTCGAGAAATCCGATCCTGATCTCATCGTGCTCGATCTCATGTTGCCCGGGCTCAACGGGTTCGAAGTTCTGCGGCGATATCGCGCCGGAGGTGGAGCAGCAGCAGTGCTCATTCTCTCGGCCCGCGACCAGGAAGTGGACAAGGTTCAGGGTTTTCGCATCGGCGCCGACGATTATGTCGTGAAGCCCGTCGGCGTTCTTGAATTTCTCGCCAGGGTGGAAGCGATCATTCGGAGGCTCTCGCCGTCATCGAGGCGTACGTCTGGCACCGATGGCAGCGCCCGTACATCACAGCTTCGGTTCTCGGATGTCGTCGTCGATCTTCGCACGCGTACCGTGCTGCGCGGAGGAAAGCCGGTCGAGCTCAGCCCAATGGAATTCGACTTTCTCGCATTTCTGATCGAGTCTGGCGGCGACATCGTTTCTCGCGACACGCTGATGCAGCAGGTGTGGCGCTATAGCATGGGCGTCACTTCGCGGACGGTCGACCAACACGTCGCGCGACTGCGGAACAAACTGGAACCAGATCCGGCCCAGCCCCGGCATCTCATTACAGTCAGAAAAGCTGGGTACCGGTTTCAGCGGTAGCAGCAAGTGAGCCTTCGCTCGAATACTCGCCGCCATACAGCGAGTCCCTCTGTCGCAACAGGCCGAACGGAAGTCCATCCGCCGTCGCGGCCGCGCTAACCGATGACGCTCGGGTTGATTGGGTGACTCATAGACATAGGGTTTCGGTTAACGCGGCTTATCGCGGCGGCGTGTTACTCAACTCGCGGAAAGTAGGGAGCGACCATCGGCAGATTTTCTGCGCTGCGCCATGCAAGCCAGAGATCGCGAAGAAACACCTTCTCCATCTTGCGAAGCGCGGACAGGTGACAGCGCTTCGGGGCCCACCCAGGCCTTGACGCTGCCAGTCTGCCGCGCTCCACATCATAGAATGTTCTGTAATCGCTGCCGCACCGGAGCATCGAAATTCCGATGAGGTAGCATGAGATCCGAGCCTGCGCGTCATAGCTCGCGCGGCCGCCGAGCGACGTCCGTCGAGGCGCCACTCTGGCGCCGCCGTCGGTCACTGGCTCCAGCACGCCCGCGCATGCACGCGCGCCCGCTCGTCTGGTGTGTCCTTCGCGGCTCTGGTATCCGACCGGATACGCGACCTCGAGCCCGCAGCTGGAGCATCGATACACCGCCCCAGGGATCGTACCGAGTCCGCAGTAGGCCCAGAACGCCGACGGAGTCCTGGCGCGCGTCACATCAAGTCGTGACAGAAGCCGGGCGGCCAGTAGCGGCCCGATGCCTTTGACGCTTGAGAGCCAGCTCCAGGCGGGATGCTGATCGATTGCTTCTCTCACAGCCGTAGCAGCCTCTGCTTCGTCATGCACAGCGCGGGCGTAAGTATGCTCGAGAATGCGCGGTGCCCCCGCGCTTTCGCCGCGAGACACGGACTTGAGCAGAACGTCCGGATCTTTGGCCGTCACTCCGGATCCGGATAGAGATCTACCCTGGAAGATCGCGCGCAGACGCTCGCCGTGCGCTATTCGGGCCCGCTGCGCCTCCTCGTAAAGCTGATACAGCAATCGAAGCTCAGAGGCGGAGTATGTCTGGTAGCCCGGTTCGTGAAGTCTTTCGAGGGAGGTTGCCATGCGACGATCGACGCTCGGAGTTGGAACTCCTGAACGGTACAATCCGGCGCATGAGCACATTGTCTACATCGCGTAAATAGTTGCGACGCGCTGAGCTGCGGGGTTTCTACGCGGCGCCGTTCTGGTCGAGAACTTCTCTCACTTTCTTCGCGAACTGTCCGGGCGTGAACGGCTTCTGTAGAAACGCCGTACGTCCATCGATCACGCCGCGCCGCATGACTTCGTCATCGGTGTAGCCGGACATGAAGAGCACACGCATTCCCTTTCTGCCTTCGAGAAGCTTTTCGACGAGCGGCCTGCCATTCATCTTGGGCATTACCACGTCGGTCGCGACCATGTCTATCTGGCCGTCGTGGCCGCTCGCGATCGCCAGTGCCTCTATGCCGTTTCTCGCCAGCAGCACGGTGTACCCGTTTGCTTCGAGGACGCGGGCCGACAGCGCACGCAGCGCGGAGTCGTCCTCGACCACCAGAATCGTCTCCGTGCCGCGCGGGGCCGGTTGTGAATCTTCCTTCACGCTGACGAAGGCTTCGCCCTCGACCGCGCGCGGGAAATACACCTTGAAGGTCGTTCCTTTTCCAGGCTCGGAATATATCCAGACGTCGCCGCCGGACTGTTTGACGATTCCGTAGACCGTCGAAAGTCCGAGCCCGGTACCCTTTCCCTGACCCTTCGTCGTAAAAAATGGCTCGAACACGCGCTGCTGAACGTCACGCGTCATCCCAACACCGGTGTCGCTTACGGCGAGCATTATGTATTCGCCGGGCGCTACCGAGAAATGCCTGCCCGTATGGTCGTTCGACAAAGTCGTGTTGGCAGTGGTGATGTGGAGGCGTCCGCCATCGGGCATCGCGTCGCGCGAATTCACGGCAAGATTGATCAATACCTGCTCGAGCTGTCCCGGATCGGCATTGATTGAATGCAGATCCTCCTCGAGAGTCGTGGCCAGCTCGATGTCTTCACCTATCAGGCGGCGGAGCAGCTTCTCGACCCCGTTGACGATTGAATTGACGTTGATCAGGCGGGGATCCAGGATCTGTTTTCTGCTGAACGCGAGGAGCTGCCGCGTCAGTCCCGACGCGCGCGCCGCCGCATTCGAGATCTCGGTTACGTCGTCCCTCCGCGGATCTTTCTCGTCGAGATCAGCGAGGAGCAGCGATCCGTAACTCATGATCACAGTCAGGAGGTTGTTGAAGTCGTGCGCGATTCCGCCCGCGAGCTGCCCCACGGCATCCATTTTTTGCGATTGCGCCAGCTGCTCCTCGAGGCGGGCCTGATTGGTGAGGTCACGCACAGTGTAGACGAGGACGCCCGGCGCAAACGCAGCCGCGTCGATATCGAGCACCCGCGACTGATCAAGAGCCAGCGGCGATCCGGAGCCGTTTCCAGCCGAGTCTCCGTTCTCGCGATTCCGCCCGCCATGCGAGAGACCTCCCTTGAGTCGCGCGATCTCTGGAAGCACGTGAATCAGCGGCCGCGAGCGAAGCTCCTCTACCGATAAACCTGTCAGCGCACACGCCGCTGGATTCGCGTCCTGGATCTCTCCATCGTCGTTGGCGATGAAGAGCGCGTCACTCACGTGCTCGAAGATCCTCCGCAGACGCTCTTCGCTGTCCTGACGCCCGGCCTCGGCGCGACGCCGTTCGGAGCGTTCACCCGCTCGCCCGAGAGTAGCGAGAAGGTAGTCCGGCTCGACGGGCTTGATCAGGTAGTCGTAGCTCTTTTCGCGCATCGCGCGTACGGCGCTGTCGACCGACGCATTTCCGGTGAGGATTACAACCTCGGTGAGATCCGATATCTGGCGCAGACGCCCAACGAGCTCGATGCCATCGATGTCAGGCAGGCTGAGATCGATGAGCGCGACGGCTGCCGGCGTGTCGAAGCTGCTGGCGAGGTCGAGAGCCCTTTGACCCGTTGGTGCCGTCGACGTGTTATAGCCGTTCAGCCGCAGGATGTCTGTGATCGTGCGCAGCATCTGCGCATCATCGTCGACCACCAGAACCCGCAGCGGACTATGCGAAGAGGTCATCCAGGATCTCGATCAGACGCGTCGGAGGAAACGGCTTGAGAAGACTCGCATGAACGAGTCTGCCCTCCATCAGCTCGGGATGATCGGGTCGGCACGACTGTCCGTTGCAGAGTATCAGGGCGACGCCAGGATTCACCTTTCGTATCGCCACGACCGAGTCTTCCGGAGAGAGACCGTTCACTCTCAGATCGAGCACGACTACGGGCGGGGACTTCTGTTCGAGCGTGTGCAGTGCGTCATCGAGACTCTTCGCGAACAGAGTCTGGTAGCCGCGTTCCATCAGAACTTCGCGCAGACTGCCGAGAAAAGCAGAGTCGTTCGCGATGACAAGCACAGGCTTGGACGACTTTCGCGTTTGCTCCAGCATCTCGAGGAGTCCCGACAGCACTACTGGCTTCGACAACACCTTGAGCGCGCCTTCGCGCTCCGCCTCGGCGATTATGTCCGCGGCCGTGTACGCGGTCATCAGAATGACCTTGATCTCCGGGCGCAGCGCCTTCATCGCCTTGAATGCATCGACACCGTTGATGCCGGCCATGCGCACGTCCATAAGAACAGCCTGATAGTCGTGCTTCCGCACGGCCTCGACCGCTTCTTCCCCGCTGTGCGCGCCGTCGGGGTTCCAGTTCTGAAGCCGGACGATATCGGAAAGAGTGCGCACCATTTGCCGGTCGTCGTCGACGATCAGAATTTTGCGCGTCACTACTGTCTCAGCCGCACTCCCACGCGTCACGCTGCTTCCTTTACGATGGGGAGGTCGACCGACAGCGTCGATCCGCGTCCGGATTCGCTGGAGACCGAGATCTCGCCGCCGTTGGCGTGCACGAGACTGCGCGATACCGCGAGACCAAGTCCAATTCCGCGCGCCTTGGTCGTGAACAACGGCTCAAAGATTTTGTCCAGCTGTTCGCGTGTCATGCCGACGCCCGTGTCGGTGACATCGAGTCTGACAAAGCCATTGCTTCCCCGGGTCGCTCGAACTTCGAGTGTCCCCGACTTTCCATCCATTGCCTGTAGCGCATTGGTGAAAAGGTTCAGCACGACTTGTCCGATTTGAACGGGATCGACGCGAACGGCCGGAAGGTTGGGTGCAATCTTTTCCACGAGTTTCACGCCATTCAGATCGCCAACCCGCTCGAGTTGCGCGCGGACAATTCTTTCTACCGGCACTGTTTCGAACTGCGGCGTCTTGACCCTCGCGAAGTCCAGCAGATCGCCAACGATTTTTTCCGAAAGCGTAATTTGTGTCTTGAGGATGCCCAGGTAGTCCTTCACGTTCTCGGGAGCGTCCTTGAGCACCATCAATAGGTAGTAAATCGCGTTCGTCATGACGCCGAGCGGATTCCTGAGCTCGTGCCCGACGCCGCCGGCGAGCTGCCCGAGCATCGCGAGCTTCTCGCGGCGCACGAGTGATTCCTGTGCGGCGCTCAGCTCCTGCAGTGCGCTTTCGAGCGCTTTTGTCCGTTCCTGAACTCGAACCTCGAGCACGTGACGAGACTCGTCGACTTGCTCGGCCATGCTATTGAAGGACTGGGCGAGAATGCCGAGCTCGTCGCGACGCGAGAACTTTACGCGGCGCGAGTAGTCTCCCGCCGAAATACCTTCTGCGGCGACAGTCATCTCTTCGAGTGGTCCCGTGATTTGTCGGCTGATGAAGAACGCGGCAAAGCCACCGATTAGAACCAGTAGTATTGCAGCTATCGCGACATCGCGAAGAAACCGGTTTGCGGGCGCGAGGACAGTTCCGACTGGAACATCGACGATCACCATCCAGCCCATCGACCTGATGGGCACCTGAACGCCAATCAGCCGGCGGCCTTTGGGCCCGGTGAATTCCTGCGGGGTGCCGGGCTTACCAAGCGTCGTTGCTGCGGGAACGATGGTCGCAAGATCTGTCCAGACCTTGCCATTATCGGCGGACAGGAGAAGCGATACATCGGCACCGATGAGGGCGGAGATGAGCTGCGCTCCCGTGCCCTGCCCGATCTCCTTGTACATCGTGATGAATCCAGCGGTGTCGCCGAGAGCAGCGATTATTGGAGCACGTGTTTCGTAGTGAAGAATTTTGTGCGCGGAGTCGAACGCCCCGATCATAGTTTTCGCGGGCGGCGCATGCAGGTTCGGGTAATTCTTGAAGAACGCCGCGGTCTTGGCGTCTTTTCCGTCGGCCCAAATCAGTCGCTGCCCGTGGCGGTCGCTTACCTCGATTGCGAGCGTCTGCTGCGATGCAACAGCTATCCGCGTCAGCGAGCTTTCCGCGATAGCGCGCGAACGTGGGTTGTTTGCAATCGCAAACTTTCTGACCGTGGAATCGCCCGCCACCTTTTCGACTTCGGTGCGAAGACGCTTGCCCGAGTCTTCGAACATGTTGGCGAGGAGGTGCGCCGCGCTTTGCATGCGCGCGCCGCCAGCGGTAATGAGCGCCTTCGTCAGCTGCCGATACGCAATCGCCGACATCATCACGATCGCCGTTACGAGCAGAGCGGAAATCAGCAACGGCAATTTCCGGGACAGCGATTCCCGCGGCGAGAACCGGCGCAGGGCCGCCCCCTTGTAGTCAGGAATCACGTTCCGGGGGTTAAAAGGGGTTCCTTCAATGACTCCTTTTGCAGGGTGAGGTCACGCGCGGAGACATCCTTTTCCCCTCTCAAACGTCGATCGTTACACAGTCAAATGATTGTGCGATGCCGTGCGTAAAAACCCGACGATGTCAAATCTCTATCACCGCAGGGGCAATTTCATTTCGGAGAGCCGGATTGGCGGGGATAACGCGACGTACCGCAGTTCAACTCACACGTCGCAGGTCTGAAACGCCTCCCGCAGGGATGTGAGCGGATCGCGCGTCGGAACGAATTCATGCGCGACGAATCCCGAGAAGCCGGTGTCGGCGATCGCCCTCATGACGCCGTGCCAATTCAGCTCCTGGCTGTCGTCGAGCTCGTGCCTGCCAGGCACGCCTCCAGTATGGTAGTGCGCGATGTACTGATGGTTGTCCCGAATGGTGCGGATTACATCGCCCTCCATGATCTGCATGTGGTAGATGTCGTAGAGCAGCTTCACGCGCGGCGAATTCACACCCGACATCACCTGCACTCCGAACCATGTGTGATCGCCCGAATAATCCTTATGATCGACTTTCGAGTTGAGCAGCTCTACGCAAACCGTGACGCCCTGCTCTTCGGCCAACGGCGCGATCTTCTTCAGCCCATCGATCG
>DASQPS010000129.1:0-3335 GCA_035643845.1 Gemmatimonadaceae bacterium
GGCCCAAGGGTGAACGAAAGCGCGAACAGAAATTCGTTCCAGCAATAGATGAAGGTCAAAATGCCGGTGGTCGCCAGACTGGGAACCGCGAGCGGTAGCAGGATCTTGGTGAAGCTCTGTCTGCGCGACGCGCCGTCGACGTGCGCTGCTTCCTCGAGGTCTTTGGGAATCTGTCGAATCGATCCCGTGAGAACCCACACCGTGAGCGGCATCGCGAACGTCATGTAGGGCATGATGAGCCCGGGATACGTGTCGATCAGATGCAGCGACCGAAGCAGCAGGTAAAGCGGGCTGACAATAGAGATCTGCGGAAACATCGTCACCGCCAGAATGAAACCCATGATCGCTGATTTGCCCCTGAACTCGAGTCGTGCGAGAGCGTACGCGGCAAGCGTGCCGACGATCAGACAGAAAACCGTCGTCGTGCCGGCGACGACGAGTGAATTCCGTATCGGTGTGATGAAATCGCGCTCCAGGAAAAGCGCGCGGTAGTGATCGGAGATTATGTGGTGCGGCCACAGGGATGGCTCGCGAAACAGAGCCGCGTCCGGAGTAAGCGAGGCAACGATGGCCCAGTAGAACGGAAAGAGCGTGAACAGTATCAGCACGACTAGCGCGGCGCCAAAAACCCAGTTGCCCCACTCGACGGGCCTGCGTTGCTTCGCGCGCAACACTGGCACAGTTCGGCTCATGTCTCGTCTCCACTCAGTCGAACGCCGAGGCCGCGCACATAGAGGAGAGCGAGGCCGAAAGTGATCGCGAAGATCACGACCGACAGCGCCGACCCGTAGCCGAAGCGCAGGTTCTGGAGAAGCGCGTTGAACGTATAGAGGGCGACTGGCTCAGTCGACGTTCCTGGTCCGCCGCCGGTAAGCACGTAGATCAGATCGAAGACGCGGAATCCGTCGAGGGTTCGGAAGACGAGCGTGACGAGAATCGCCGGCTTGAGCAGCGGGAGAGTGATGTGCCGGAGCTGCCACCACGCATTTGCTCCATCGACGGCGGCAGCCTCGTAGAGACTGAGATCGATGTTCTGAAGCCCAGCGAGCAGCAGCAGCGCGACGAAAGGAGTCGTCTTCCAGACGTCCGATAGAATCACCGGCACCCATGCCGTGGCCGCTTTGATGAACCAGACGATGGGCTGGTTCAGAATTCCTACATCGATAAGCAGCGCGTTCGCAATTCCACCCTGCGATTCAAAAATGAATCTCCAGAGAAGCGCCGCTACGACGGTCGGGATTGCCCATGGTACAAGCACTGCTGCGCGCACGAATCCGCGCCCTCTGAAGGCGCGGTTCATGGCGAGCGCGAGGAACAGGCCGATCAACAACTCCAGCGAAATCGACACGACGGTGAAAAACGCCGTGTGTCCGAGCGCGGCCCAGAAGCGCGGATCCTTAGCGATCTCTACGTAGTTCGCGACACCGATGAACGGCTCGCCCAGCCACGGCATTCGGAGCTCGTGAAGATGGAGCGATTCCCAGACGGTCCACGCGAGGGGGAAAATCGCGATCAATCCGATCACGGCCAGCGCCGGTGCGACGAGTGACCATCCAAGGCGCGCCTCGTATCCAAGTCGAGAGATTTTTCTCATTGACCGGCACTCGACATGAGCTTCCGCATTCCAGTTCGCTCGATCAGTGTGTTGATTTTGTCGGCCGCCGCATTAAGCGCATCCTGTGGCTCGGCCTGCCGAACGAGCGCGCGATCGACCTCGATCTGGAGGATCTCGGATAGCTCGGTATAAATCGGAGTCACAGGCCTCGGTCGGGCGCTCTCAATGGCGCGACGTGCATTGTCGAGCGGGATCCCGATCGTGCCGTGCATCCTGGGGTCGTCGTAGAGCGCGGTACGAGTGGGGTATTGTCCGACTGCGCGCGCGCGCTCGATCATCTGCGCGGGCGCGGTGAGGTACTCTATGAGCTTGTACGCGGCCTCTGGATGATCGGTATATGCATTGATCGCGAGCTGCGCTCCGCCGAGTGCCGCTGTGGAATGGCCACCGGGCGCGTTGGCGGCAGCTGGCATGGGTGAAACGGCGAACTTGCCCGCAATTTTTGATTGCGCGGTGTCGCTCATGGCCGCCACGGCATACGGCCAGTTGCGCATGAAGACCGCGTTTCCATTCTCGAACGCGAAGCGGGCTTCCTCTTCGTGAAAGGTGAGAACATCGAGCGGAGCGACGTGCGAGGTGTACAGCTCATCGCGCATGAACTCGAGCGCGTGCACAGCCTCTGGTCGGTTCACCACGACGTTGCCGCGATTGTCGATGATCTTTCCCCCGAAAGCACCCAGATACTCGACGAATCCCGTGATCAAGCCTTCGTAGCGGGCGCCCTGCCAGACGATTCCATATCGCGGTCCACCCGGTCGAGCCATTGCCGCACGCGCATCCGCAACCATTTCCTCGAGCGTCTTCGGCTCATTCGGAACAAGATCGGTGCGACGATAGAGCAGACCGACGTCAGCGAACCACGGAAGAGCGTAAAGTTTTCCCGCCCACGTGTTCGCTTCGATTGTGGCCGGAAAGAATTCGTTCTTTGCGGGTCCGTAGCGATCGAGCGGAAGCACCCAGCCGGCGGCCGCGAACTCCGGAGTCCAGACGACGTCGAGCTGCAAGATCGACGGATTTCCGACGCGCGCGTTGAGCCACTGCACATAAAGCTGGTGCCGCTGCGACGCGTCGTCGGGGGTTCGTTGCAACTCCACGCGGATGCCGGGATTGAGCCGCATGAAATCCTTGAGCTGCTTGGCGACCAACGTCCCCTCGGCGCCGAGGGCGGATCCGGAGAACGTGAGGACTGTCTCGTGATCGTGATCGGACGCTCGCACGCACGAGGCGAGCAGTGCCACGCACGCGAGCAGAGTCATCGCTGCTGACGGTCGCCTCAAACGAGAACTCGTAGGGAAGGCGGCGCAGCAATCCAGAAAGACAGAATCAGGCAGGCGACGGCCTCCATGCGAGACGGGGTTTCCGCCGAAGCTACGCGAGCGTATAATCTGCCCTGCGCGACCTCATCATAGCGAGATCCTGCGGCCTCGCCGCCACCTTCGCGGAGACACAGCTCGATGACTCACCTGACGCCGATCGACTACCTCCTGATGCTCGTGTACTTCGCAGTCGTCCTCACGGTCGGCTGGATGTTGCGCCGATCGACCAAGACAAGCACCGACTTTTTCCTCTCCGGCCGCTCCATTCCATCGTGGGTGGCCGGGCTCGCGTTCATCTCGGCCAACCTCGGTGCCCAGGAAGTGATCGGCATGGGGGCGTCGGGTGCCAAGTACGGAATCGCGACGAGCCACTTCTACTGGATCGGGGCGATTCCGGCGATGGT
>DASQPS010000130.1:0-4040 GCA_035643845.1 Gemmatimonadaceae bacterium
ACGACGACCGACGTACATGGACGGATCACTGCGTGGGATTACTACGCGGACAAAGCTGAAACGATTCGAGGTCTCACCCGAGCGGCCACAATCGTTGACTCGGTGCGGGCCGCCAACCCCGGGCGCGTAATTCTTCTGGACGCGGGCGATCTGCTCCAGGGAAATCCGCTCGCCTACGTTGCGGCTCGTATCTCAACGAACCGCGTGAACCCAATAATTGCCGCGATGAATGTCATGGCTTACGACGCTGCGGCGATTGGCAACCACGAGTACAACTACGGCGTCCCATATCTCGATAGCGCCGTACGGCAGGCGAGCTTTCCGTTTCTTTCCGCAAACACTTATCGCCTCGATCCGGCTGGAGTGCACGCCTATCGGCCGTGGACAATCATCGATCGTGGGGGAGTCAAGGTCGGGATAGTCGGCGCGACGACCCCCGGAGTCACGCTGTGGGACGCCGAAAATATTCGTGGTCGACTTCGCTTCGGCGACATCGTTCCTGCCGTTCGCGACGCCGTGAAAGAGGTTCGGGCCGCGGGCGCCGACGTCGTCATCGTAACGGTTCACTCAGGGCTCGATGAGGCCTCGAGCTACGACACGGCGACAACCGGCGTCCCAAGCGAGAATGTTGCCGCACGCGTAGCAGGCGAGATCCGCGGGATCGACCTGGTTCTTTATGGACACTCGCACAAAGAAATGCGCGCGATGACTGTTGGACAAACGCTCCTCATCCAGCCAAAGAACTGGGCGACGAGCGTCGCCATCGCGCATCTGATCGTCACTCGCGACGACGGACGCTGGCGTGTCACCGACAAACACAGTGATCTCGTCCAGGTTGCGGGACACGCCGAGGAGCCACGCGTTGTATCTGCTACGAGTGAGATACACCGCGAGACGGTGGCATACGTGACGACGCCGATCGGAAGCACGCCCGATCGCTGGACGGCGGATTCGGCGAGGGTCAAAGATAGTCCCCTTATCGATTTCATTCTGGAGACGGAGCGAAGAGCCGCCGGCGCCGATCTCGCGTCAACCGCGGCGTTTTCTCTCGACGCCAAGCTTGGACCTGGACCGATCAACATCGCCCAAGTTGCGCAGCTTTACCCGTACGACAACACCCTCCGGGCTGTCCGAATTACGGGGAAGCAGCTTCGAGATTATCTGGAGTTCAGCAGCCGTTACTACAAGACGGTGGCGTCGCCGACTTCGCCGCTGCAAACGGACGCAGGGATCCCAGGTTACAACTTCGACATCGTGTCGGGTGTCGATTACGTGATCGATGTGTCGAAGCCAGTCGGATTCCGGATCATTCAGCTGAATTACAAGGGCGCGCCGGTAAAGGACACGGACACCTTCACTCTCGCGCTCAATAACTATCGGCAAACCGGCGGCGGTGGCTACTCCATGTTGAGTGGAGCGCCGGTAGTGTACGACAAGCAGCAGGAGATACGACAACTTCTGATCGACGAAGTGCGTCGCCGGTCCGTGCTGCATCAGTCGGATTATTTCACGCCGAACTGGAGCCTTGTTCGCGGACCTGGACTCGAGATCCACGAGGGCGGCGGCAAGGTTCCGCTCATTGGCGCACTGCCCGCAGCACAACCTGCGTTTCCCGCGGGGACGCGATTTCTTCGCGTGATCGCGACCAACGATTTTCATGGAGCGCTCGAGCCGCGTCCGGATGCGTCGGGTGTGAGACGTGGAGGGGCCGCCTACGTCGCGACTGCGTTGGAGAGAGCGCGCACGGAATGCGCGCCGCGGTGCGAGACCCTTCTTGTAGATGCGGGCGATCTCTTTCAGGGCACTCCGGCATCAAACCTCTCGTACGGACGTCCGGTCGTCGAGTACTACAATAGAATGGGATACGCCGCGTCGGCGCTCGGGAACCACGAGTTCGACTGGGGAACCGACACTTTGCGCGCGCGCATGCGTCAGGCGCATTTCGAGATCCTCGGCGCCAACGTTCGCTATTCGGATGGCCGGGACGTGAAGTGGATCCCGAACGACACGATTGTCACGCGCGGTAGCACGCGGATTGGGATCATCGGAATTTCGACAGTCCTCACTCCAACAACGACTCGCGCGGCGAACGTTGCCGGACTCCGCTTCGACGATCCCGCACCGATCGTCGACAGCATTGTGCCCGCACTTAGAAACCGCGGCGCCGACGTCGTCATCGTGGTCGCGCACGCGGGTGCGTTTTGCAGTAGCAACGGCATTGCGAGCTGCAACGGCGAGATAATCGATTTCGCGAGAAAACTCACTTCGAAGGTTGACGCAATAGTGAGTGGCCACACCCACTCGTTGGTGAACAGCGTGGTTAACGGCATCCCAATCGTTCAGGCACGCTCGAGCGGGCGAGCCATCGATGTCCTGGATATTCCTCTTGCTGCTAGTGCGGAACTCTCTGTACGCCACGAAGTCAGAGAGCTCGCTGACGATACGATAAAGCCAATGCCTTCGATCGACTCGATCGTCCAGAGAGCCGTTGCGCGCGTTGCGCCCCTCGTGAACCGCCACGTCGCGACGATATCGCAGACGCTCGCGCGCGAGGGACATCAATACCCGCTCGGAAATCTCATCGCCGACGCGCAGAGGTGGGCAGGGAAGGGAGACGTCGCGATAATGAACAATGGCGGCATCAGAACCGAGTTGCGGGCGGGGGAGGCAACCTACGGCTCATTGTTCGAGCTGCAGCCGTTTGGCAACGTGCTTTATTCCCTGACGATGACAGGATCGCAACTGCGCGGTCTGCTAGAGGCGATGCTCGCCAAACCCGCGGTGGACGATCACGTCAGCGGACTGACGATAAGATATGATCCGGCGAAGCCGAAGGGTTCGCGCATCGTTTCGGTCACCATGGCTGATGGCAGGCCTCTCGCGGACAACCGCACGTATAACGTCATCGTCAACGATTTCCTCGCCACCGGCGGCGAAGGCTACAATGCGGGAGGGCGCGCAACGACCTCGAAGCCGCTCAACATCGTCGACCTCGATGCGCTGATCGACTACCTGCGCACTCTGCCCCCGCCCGTCGTGGCTCCCACCGAAGTTCGCATCGCGCCCGTGACACAATGAGCGAGACGATCCGGGTGTACGTCAACTCTCGTCCAGTGGAAGTTCCCGCTTCCGCGACGGCCATCGACGCAATCGACGCGTGGGATGCTGGCGCTGCGTCCAGCGTCCGAAGCGGTGAACGCGTTATCACGGACAGCAGAGGGATTGTGACTGCGGCCGACACTCCGGCTCAAAACGGATCCATTTTTCGCATCGTTCGCGCTCGGCAGGCCGTCGATGACGACGACGAGTCGGCCGCGCTGTAATGCCGCTATCGATATTCTCTAACAAGCTCCGTGCGCTTCCAAAGGCGGAGCTTCATTGCCATCTCGATGGCTCGGTGCGTCCGGCCACGCTGCTTGATCTTGCGCGCGAATATCGAGTTCCCATGCCGAGTCAGAGTCCGGACGAGCTCGCGGAAGCGTTGAGGGCAGATGACGCGAAGAGTCTCGAAGACTACCTGCGACTGTTCGACACCACCATATCCGTGATGCAGACGGCGGAGTCGCTCGAGCGCATCGCGTACGAGCTCGCCGAGGACGCCGCCGAAGATGGAGTGCGGTACATCGAGGTTCGGAACGCGCCAATACTCAACGTCGTGAAAGGTCTTACACTAGTCGAAGCAGTCGAAGCACCGCTGCGCGGCTTACGGAAGGCGGAGAACGACTTCGGAATCATCGGACGATTCATCGTCATCGCGTTGCGCCAATTCCCTGCGGAGCATTCGCTGGAGATGGCCAAACTAGCCGTAGAGTTCAAGAACGAGGGTGTCGTCGCGTTCGACCTTGCGGGAGGGGAGAAGGGAAATCCAGCAGCCGTGCACGCGGCCGCGTTCAGATATGCGCGCGAGCACAACCTCGCGGTGACGGTCCATGCCGGGGAAGGCGACGGTCCTGAATCGATTCGGGAGGCGGTGCACGTTTGTGGAGCGAACCGGATAGGCCATGGCACGCGTCTGATCGAAGACCCGGATCTGATGCAAT
>DASQPS010000131.1:0-4884 GCA_035643845.1 Gemmatimonadaceae bacterium
AGCGCCGGAAGAAGCGTCAGTGTGATCAGCAGCGATGTCACAACCACCGCTACGCCGCCGAGCGCCAGCGTATGCAGGAAGCGGATGTGCACCATGAAAAGCGCGAGAAACCCGGTCGCCACAGCGAGGCCCGACACGACCACGACGTGCCCCGCTTGCAACGACGCTGTCTCCACCGCGCTCCTGAGCGGCGCACCACGCCGGAGCTCTTCCCGAAATCGGCTGACGAGAAAAAGCGCGTAGTCGACGCCAATTCCAAGCCCAACCATCGTCACCGCATTCTGCGCGAAGACACTCACGGGCAGTACCCGCGAAAGGAAGTAAAGGACGGCGAGAGTAATTGCGATCGTGCCCAGGGCGAGAACCAGCGGCAACCCGGCAGCGATCGGAGCTCCGAACACCAGAAGAAGCACCACTAACGTCAAAGGAATGCCGACCCGCTCGGCTCTCATGAGATCTTCAGACGCGTTGGCGTCGAGATCGTGGAATAGCGATACCATCCCCGTCACCTTGATCTCGAAACCAGATCCCACCATCGCTCGCGCCGCTGCAGACCGAATTTGAGAAACCGCGGACTCCGCATCGAAGAAAGTCCTGGCGCGTGGCGTAATCAGCACGAGCGCCGAATGACCGTCGCGGCCCAATAGTTTGGGATCGCCCGTATTCCAGTAATGACGTGCGGGCGCTGCTGAAACGCCTGCCGAATCCAGAACGCGACCAAGGCTCATCGCCGCCGCAGCGAACCTTGGATCCGACGTCGGAAAACTCGAAGTAAGAACCGCTGGGAAGACGAACGCGCTGCCTTCCCCGAATGAACGATCCAGATCGCCAGCAACCAGCTCGGATGGACTGCCTGGCACTGTATCGGTGCTCCCGCGCAAGACTCCAGCGAGACGCGCGGCGAATGGCGCCGCGGCAGCGACCAGCACGAGCCAAATCACAATCACCGACTTCGGGCGACGCAGCGCGAAATGAATGAGTGCTCTCATAGTCGTCTCACGCTGCTGGCAAAAAGCGCGACTGCTTGATCCGCCCCGCGTCCCGCGCGAACGGGCCCTCCCCGAGACGGTGTAGCTGTATGTCCGGTACGAGCGTGTCGGGATACTCGTGCCACGCTTCCCGGAAATCAGCGTTCAGCGCCACCAGGCTCGGCAAAATCGATTCAGCGAATCTGCGCGCAAGCGCCGCGTCGGGCTCGCGCGAAACTTCGAAAAGAAAACGCGGACGCACATCACCATTCGGACTCTCTGCCACCGACAGACAGAATGAGTTCGTCAGCTCGGCGAGACTCGTATCCTGATACAGACATTGTTCGATGTCCTCCGGATAGATGTTCGCGCCCATCACGCTGATGGTGTGATCCCTCCGACCGTATATCCACAGGAACGGCAGAAGGACGTTCCCGTCGCCGGTCGCGCGGCGCAGGTCCCGAATATCAATGCCGACGGTGGCCAGGCGCTGCGCCATTTCGTCGCTCGTCATTACTCCGCCAACGTCGTGCACGTTGTATCGCACTCGCGGCGAGAGCAGTGAGCTTCGCGAGATTGTGAATATCACTTCGTCGTGCTCGTTCACTTCGACATGGTGCATCAGTGGGTTGTACTGAAAAACCATTGGTAGCCTCGAGTCGGCGCCGAATAGAGCGCGCTTCACATCTTCCCGGTCGCGAGCAAGACGACGTATCGCAACCGACACCGGCGTCTCCCCGGCGATTCCGATCTCGAGATCCGTCGCACCATAGCCGCTGTAGACTTTGGCGAAGCGACGAAGCAAATAATCGCGAAGTCCCTCCGACATTCCTTCGCCACCCGCCAGCCCGTAGAGCGTGTACTTCTCGAACGGAAACCCCTCCTCATCCGCCACATCGATGAGATGCTTGAGAAACGGCGGATAACCTGTGATCAGGTACTTGTATTCAGGCCCGAAGAACCGCAGCGTGTGCAGGATTTTCGCGATGTCGGGTCCGGTGTTCTTCACGATTCCATTCTTCTGG
The DNA here is from genome assembly GCA_035643845.1 of Gemmatimonadaceae bacterium. Classification (GTDB taxonomy): domain Bacteria; phylum Gemmatimonadota; class Gemmatimonadetes; order Gemmatimonadales; family Gemmatimonadaceae; genus UBA4720. The sequence goes on from DASQPS010000131.1 coordinate 1,994, forward strand.
AGCGAGAGTCCCATGTTGATACCAGTCGCCCACGCTCCCATGCTGAAGCCGTTGATCGTGATCCACGGCTCGCGACCGTAACAGTAGGTGGCGAAGTAGCTAACGAACGTGTGGCTCTCATGTCGCTCGCGTTCACTGCGCACCCAGTTGTATGGCGTGCCTGTCGATCCGGAGGATTCATCTATAGTCGTTCGCCCGTGGACGAAGCGCCCTCCTACGCACCGAGCTTCTGTGGGATACGCCTTGATGTAATTCTCCTTGTCCGTCTCGGCGATCTGTGCCGCCGTCTGACGATACGAAAACCGTCGATACGCGGGCACCTTTCTGAGAGCGCGGTAATAAGCTCTCCGCGCCTTGACCTCAGATGCCCACGCCAGGTACGAAGGCGGCAACAGCCGGAACATGGCGAGAAAGGTCGAGTACCTGAAGCACGACGCCTTGAGTATCCAGTCGCACGGCGTCTGGATGGCAAATGCAATTCGCTCGGACAATGAAGGGTTGCTACGCTGATTCAGGTTCATCGAGCCTCCGGCATTTCTGTGAAGAGCTTCCTGGTGCGTCTCCACATTCGCACTGGGGCCGATCGGCTACTATGCGTCAAATGACGTAGAAGCTCGGCTCGAGTGACTTAGCGTGCGAGGTCGATCAACCTCCGTAACCGGGCTTCTTCGGTGAACCGGGTGTGTACCTCGTGAACGCCGCCTCGGCTCACAACCTCGCGCACGTTGTGCTCTCGAATCCCTCCGCCCGCGACGATCGCAACACGATCCTCGCTCTGTTCGACGAGCCGAGCGAGATTCTCCGCTCCCTCGAGCGCCGTTGGGGCGCCACCCGATGTAAGAATGCGGTCCACGCCAAGATCAACGAGCTGCTCGAGCCCGTCCTCTGCATCGACCACGAGATCGAATGCCCGGTGAAAAGTCACCGGCAGGTCGCCAGCAGATTCAATTAGCGTCTGCATTTGCTCGACTTCGACACGGCCGTCGGCGGTCAGCGCTCCGGTTACAACTCCATGCACACCGACAGCCTTTGCGCGCGCGATCTGCTGGCACATCGCTTCGATCTCCAGCGGGGCGTAAACGAAATCACCCACACGCGGTCGAATGAGGACGAAAACGGGAATCGCCACGCTCGCGACCACCGCCTCGATCAGAGCGAAATGCGGGGTCGTACCGCCGTCGTCCAATCCAACGCAAAGCTCGATTCTGTCGGTACCCGCGCGCTCAGCCGCCTGCGCGGCTTCGATTGTCTCTACAGCGGCTTCGACGAGGTTCAGAGCTCGCGCGGGATTGCGGGAAACCCCGCGCTCAAAACCAGCGTGCTTCGGCCACTGGACGCTGCGAGCCGCTTTCTTTGGTCGAGCGTCGGCCCGTTCTGCTGACCAGCAAGCCGAGAACGACCAGAATCGCTCCGCCGACGAGAGTCTCGATGCCGAGCGAGCTCATGGCAGCAACAGTCTCTTTCGTATCACTTCGGCTTCCATAGATCTCGATCACGAACACGACCACGGCGAACGACGCGAAGATGCCCCCAATTCCAATCATCGCGCCCGCGAGATATGTGCGCATTGTCTTCCTTTGGCAGTTGTAGGATTGAAAACTACTTAACCTCGATGATCCGCGACGTCGAAGCCGTTGATCCAGTTCCAGCCTCGAGCTTCACCGCGTACTTGCCGGCGGGTACGAGCGAAAGATCCAGCAACACCGAACGTGGCGACAAAACCCCGGCAGCGCCGTTTTCCTGCCACCGAATGTTGAGCGGCGCAATCTTCGGTGCGATGCGCAACGCTCTGAACGCGCGACGCAGAAACCCTTCGTCTACACGAGTGATTGTCAGAGAGACCGGGACGGTACTGTCGCTAGCGGTCTTTCCGTAAATCTCCCAGAACAACCCGATCGGCTTGTTGCGCGCGAAAACCGATCCACCGTGAGCACGCGGAATCGCTTCCTCGAGAGTGGCCGGGAGTGAAGGGGCGCCATCGACAAACAGTAAATCCGAAACGCTGATCTGTCCCGAGTCCAGGGGAAGCTCGGCGAAGCCTGATCTCCACCGCGCGGCGCCGGCACTGTCGTCTGCCAACAGTTCCACGCCGATCAGCTGCGATTTCCACGGCGTCGACACACTGATCACACCTTTTATCGGCGCCTCGGCAATGCGATCCATGGAAGGGATGGCGGCCTCGTTGCCCATCGCGACCAGCGCGGCCGCGAACCTGTGCCGGGAGAAGATCGTGTCCTGAGTGACATCGTAGGCCGCGACGACGGTAGTCGAGTCACCACGGCGGAATCGCGCGACTTGAGCGTCGAGATGCTCGAACGCCTTCGCGTACGCGGGAGCGTACTGTTCGCGGGGCGGAAACTGGTGGATGTCGAAGAGCGAGTCGACAATTTCGGCGAGACTGTCAGGAGGTCGCTGCGTCAGAAAGAAGTGGAAACCCGGCTCAGGCTCGTGCCCGGTGATCGCTGGCTTGGCGTCGAAGTACATGCTCTCGGGCGGCTCCTGCGTCCATTTCTCAGCCCACCCGAAGCGGAGAATGAGCTCGGCAAGATCGCCGCCCCACGTTGATCCGTAAGTATTCGCTGCGTCCTTCTCGAGGGCTGTGTGAACCACGCGCGAAAAGTGTTCGGTACGGCGCTCGTTGCCCGGAACCATGTAAAGCGGATCGGACACCCACCAGATCCGGGCGTCAGCAGCTTCGCGTTCTGCGCAAGTCATCTTGTGATAGGTGCCCCGAATGTCGTCATCGAGAAGCGGCGACAGATTTGTCCAGTAGCACCGCTTTAGTAATGGCATCTCGTCAAGCGCCACGGAGAACGCACTGTCGGCGGATGCGTAGCTACCGCTCACGTGCAACGCGAGTCCGAGCAGCGCATCACACCACCAGCGGGTTG
>DASQPS010000132.1:0-3783 GCA_035643845.1 Gemmatimonadaceae bacterium
CGGGCAACCTTCGCAGCTGCTTCATATTTTTCGGAGCCGCATGTCGGAGAGGGATGCAAGGGAGCCAGCTCCTTCAACACCTGCTGCTTGAGGATAGGACTCACGTCCGTCGCGGCCGTGAAATCAGCCTCACAACCGGAGTATCCACACTCGCTGCACATGTGGATGAGATAGGCAAGCGGCTGGGTTCCCGCTGCTCGTTCATGAAAATCGGTTCGCTTACCCCCGAACGCGTTTGTAGAAACGACGCTCTGGGATTTGAACTCGTTATCGCACACGGGACAACGAAGCTCTATCTGACGCAGCGTTGTCATGGTTCCTCCTCCCCTCGCTCAGGATCCTCGCGAAATACACAGAGGGAATATTTGTGCCAGAGTTTTGATTTTCTTTTGGGAGCAATCGGTCTTGTTGGGACTTTCGGTCGATTGTATCTTCTCGCATCGCAAAAACGCGACAGGCTCCCTACCCGCGAACTGGTCGTTGATGCTCATCAACCTACTGCCTGACTTTTTCGCAGTTCACAACAGTACCGACCGTGTCGCCGCCTATCTCCGCTACTTCGAAAATCACCGCCGTTTCCTGGAAGCTTACTGGCACAACTACGTGCTGGATCCCGCTGGACCGCATTTCCTCGAGGTGGTTCGTTCCGCTGCTCTGGCAAGCCGCGTAGACCTTCGGACAATGCTCGAGAGAATCGATGTCGTTTCTCTCGCGAGAAATACAGAGGAGCAGTGCAGAACTCTCCTGGATGTCGACACTGATATCGACGTCGTTTTGATGGTCGGAGTCGGAGCGGCCAACGCAGGCGAGCTCGTTGTGGACGGAAAGGGGATCGCTTTCGTATGCCTGGAACATTTCACAAGCGTCACGAACCCGGAAACGCAGGGCCTCGGCCTGGACCCCGAGCTCATTCCCCTCTGGCTTGCCCACGAGATCGCTCATACGGTTCGGTATACCTCGCCGACCAGTCGTAGCGAGATGAGACAGCTCATCGAAGACGCAGGCGGCTACTACTCGTACTGGGAGACGGGAAGGCGGACGACGCTGCGCGAGCTTATGATCAATGAAGGTCTCGCAACCCATGTTTCACGCGTTGTCAGCCCGGGACACGCGGCGTGGGAGTATTACGGCTATACGCGGCGCGAATACGCGAGTGTCCGAGAGCTCGAGCCACTCATGACCCGCGCTCTCGGGGCGGACCTGGATCGGGCAGGTCTCGGCCTTAGACTCAGGTATCTCTCAGGTGGAATGAGCGACGATGCGAGAACGGTAGACCGTCACGTCTTTCCCGAGCGAAGCGGCTATTTTCTCGGCACAAAAATGGTCGAGCCAGCTATAAACTCACGAGGATTATCGTGGGCAGTTCGCGCGAGCGCCGCTGAGATTACCTCCATCGCCAGTTCTTCGGCAGCTTCGGCGTAAAGTTATTTCCCGACGCAGAAAGAGCTGAAAAGCCGATCGAGTACGTCCTCCACATCAACAGCGCCAACAAGCTCCTCCAGAGCATTGACTGCGGTCCGCAGATGCACTGAGGCGATGGACACAGGAAGCTTTCTTTCCCGCCAGCACGCCTGAAAGGCTTCGATTTCCTCGAGGGCCGTACTCAACGCCAGTTGGTGACGCGCCTTGGTTAGCATCGGGAAATCAACAGATACCTCGCCGTACTTGGCCGCTAGCACCTGCTCAATAGAGGAAAGCAGCCTACTCAGTCCGGTACCGTTTGGCGCGCTCACTCCAATTGCGGTAGCCTGTCCGCTTTGGTCGCTATCTGTTACTAAATCAATTTTCGTTCTCACGGGGATGACTGGCGCAGATGATCTCGCAGCAACGTTCAGAGTAGTCAGATTGAGCGCTTCCTGACTCTCGGCACAGGCGAGAATCACATGCGCCGCTGCCAGATATCGTTCGCTGACTTCTATTCCGAGACGCTCGATCGGGTCTGCTGACTCCCGAAGCCCAGCCGTATCAACGATTCGCAGCGGAAAGTTTCCATTGTCTATGACCGCTTCGAGCGCATCGCGTGTCGTGCCTGGGATTTCCGTCACAATAGCGCGGGATCTTCCAATGAGTGCGTTGAAAAGCGAGGACTTCCCCGCGTTCGGTGGTCCGGCGATCACCACCGTTGCACCTTCCCGAATGAGCTCGCCAGCAGGAGCCGTTGCGAGCAGCAATCCAATCGAGTCGATCAGATTCGTTGTTGCAGTCGCAATTTTCTCCCCAGCGATGGGCCCGTCATCCTCCTCTGGAAAATCAATGTCATAGGCGAGGAGCGCTTCCAGCTCCAGTAACTTTTCTCGCAACTCGAGCAACCGGCGCGATAACCCGCCGTCGAGCTGACCAAGAGCTGTTTCCTGCATCCCGAGCGATTGCGCATCGATAAGGTCACCGACGGCTTCAGCCTGAAGAAGGTCCAGCTTTCCATTCAATACCGCTCGCCGAGTGAACTCGCCACCGGCTGCCTGGCGCGCACCCGATGAGATCAAAGCCCCAAGAATGGATCCCGGCACGAGGTATCCGCCATGTGCGGATACCTCCACCGTATCTTCGCCCGTGAAGGAGTCCGGACCGGGAAACAAGCTGACGAGAGCTTGATCGAGGAGCACCTCTCCATTGTGCACTGTGCTGAGATAGGCCGTCCGCGCTTCCTTTGGCCAGGGCTTAATGTGTTTTCGACCGATTTCGAACGCGGCTGGACCGCTCATCCTGATTACCGACAGCGCGCTTCGGCCCGGAGGAGTTGCGATAGCCGCGATGGTGTCCTCTTGTAACTTGAGCGACATCTGTCAGTTCACGGAGCTGCCGCCGGAAGCAGGAAGCTTGTACCGGGTTCCAGAATCTTCACTGCCGGATGAAGCGGATGATTTTCCAGTGTGGCCCTCAGGCGAGTGATCGCGTCGAACGCGGTTGACGTCACATGGTTGAAGGTGCCCCAATGGTATGGAATGAAGTATCTGGCTTTCAGCCGCTCGAAAAGTGTGAGGGCATCAGAGCTGGTTAGATGGCCCTTTCGGAATCCAGGTTTCCACCGCGGAGCGTAGCCGATCGGTAGAAGCGCGAGATCGAGGTTGCGCCCGTGAGCTGCAAGGTGGTGGTCAACGAGGTGCGTTGTATCCTCGCTAAGTGCGGTATCACCAGCGAAAAAGCAGGAAGTCTTATTAGTATCAATGAGATACATATTGGCGGCGCTACGCCACCGGTCGACTCCGTATCTGTTGCCTTTATGAGTAGCCGCCGCTGCACGAATCGTGACGCCGCCAATATCGACGGTGGACCCCGGCGCAACTCCAACAGCGTGTGAATATCCCTGCTTTCCCAGCCACTTCGCTATCGGCGGTGGTGCAAACAGTGGAATGTCAGTTGGAAGCGCATCCAGTGACTTGAAGGACAGATGATCGGCGTGGGCGTGCGTCAGCAATATCGCATCGAGCCTTGGCAGAGCGTGAAGCGCTATCCCGGGTGCGCTCACCCGCCGCAGGAATTTCCCAAGCGCGGGGTCAAAATTGGGGTCGGTTAGAATCCTCTGGCCACTGATCTCAATTAGTAGCGTTGCGTGACCAATGTATGTCACCCGCAGCATGTCGCTCTATCCAGCCGGACGGATTTTTGCCCGCTCCCTAGCGATAAACCATTGCTGGGGAAGTGAAGCAATGTTCTGGGCTGTGTAGTACAAGTTCAAACCCGACGCCATGTTCAGAAGCACGACTGTCATCATAACCGGAAACATGTAGCCCATCATCTTTGCCTGCGGGTTTGGGGGAGCATTACGCATTCCAATCCACGATA
>DASQPS010000133.1:0-2466 GCA_035643845.1 Gemmatimonadaceae bacterium
GTTCTCCGCGCGGCGCGGCAAACGCCGACGTCCCTCGCGCCTCAGTCCGGGATCGCTTCCAGCTCAGTGACGCCGCCGCAGATCGATACGGTTCCCAAGCCAGTCGTCGTCGTTCTCATGAATGGCCGCCCACTCGCGATACCGGAGCTCGCTCGCGACGCGCCCGCGATTCTCGAAACCTGGTTTCTTGGAAGTCAGCACGGAGGTGCCGTCGCGGATGTTCTGTTCGGCGATTACAACCCGGGCGGGAAGCTGCCCGCGACGTTCCCGCGCTCGACTGGCCAGATACCTATTTACTACAACCATCGCAACACCGGTCGTCCCGGCGATACGGCCAACCATTACACATCCAAGTATCTAGATCTCCCCCTTGGCCCACTGTTCCCTTTCGGTTACGGACTCAGCTACACGACATTCGCATACTCCAATCTCCGAGTCTCGGCGCCGAGGATTCCGGCGAACGATTCTCTGGACGTATTCGTCGACGTGAGGAATTCCGGTACAACCGATGGCGACGAAGTCGTGCAGCTCTACATCCGAGACAGCGTCGCGAGCGTCGAGGAGCCGATAAAATCCCTGAAAGGATTTCAGCGCATCACGCTCCGGGCGGGGGAATCACGCACCGTGAGATTCAGAATCACCCCGGAATCGCTGGCGCTCTACGACAGCCAGCTGCGACGAGTCGTCGAGCCGGGGACCTTCACGGTGTTCGTCGGCACCAATTCCGACGACACGCTTCAGGCGCACTTCGAGGTCGTAGGAGATACGCTCGTCCTCGCGCCGCCTCCGCCGCGATCGCCCTGATCATCGACGCGTCCGACAAGAAATCGAAAGTCTGTCCGGCCCCCAAAGCGTAGAAAAAATATATCAACGATTGTTCTGCGAATCGATTCGCAGAAATCCGCGCATACTTTTTATCGTTGTTTTTTTTCTGAGCGCTAGTCGATGACGCAGAATCCGGCGGCACGCGGATTGCCAAAATAAGAAATCACACAACGACAAAAACCGGGAAGAAAAAATGCGCCGTTCGGGTTCTCAGGCGGACGGTCCCGGGCCGATCGCGCCCATGGACCGGCCAATAATCGTCCACAGTCATCTGCGTTGGGATTTTGTCTGGCAGCGCCCGCAGCAAATTCTCTCACGCCTCGCAGTTCAGTCACCGATACTCTTCGTCGAAGAGCCGATTTTCCTGGACGACCTGCGCTGCGGACGACTAGAAATCCTCGTTCCATTTGGAAATGTATTCCGTGCGGTGCCGTACATTTCTGCAGACGAGCGCGAAAATCCCGACGCCGCTACTGCCGTTGTCAGATCGCTGGTGCAGGATGCGCTTGCAACGGACAGCAGACTCAAGGGACGTTTTCAGAATCCGATTCAATGGTTTTATAGTCCCGCCACCGCGCCATGTATGCTCGGCGCTTTCAACGAAATAGCAGTCGTCTACGATTGCATGGACGAGCTCGCGCAGTTTCGATTCGCGCACCCCGACCTTCCGCGCCGCGAGCGGCTTCTTCTCGCGAATGCAGACATCGTGTTCACGGGCGGCCACAAACTCTACGACTCAAAACGGAAATACCACGGCAACGTTCACTTCTTCGGGTGCGGGGTCGATGTCGCGCACTTTGCCAAGGCGCGCCTCGCCGAGACCCCGCTGGCTCCTGATATCGCGAATCTGCCGCAGCCGATCTATGGCTATTTCGGAGTCATCGACGAGCGCATCGATTACTCTCTGATTGCCGAGCTGGCCGCCGCGTGCCCTCACGCATCGATAGTGATGGTGGGCCCCGTGGTCAAAGTCGACCCTGCATCGCTTCCGCAGGCGCCGAACATCCACTGGCTAGGCAAGCGCGAGTACGCTGAGCTCCCGTCGTATCTGAAGGGATTCGCGACGTGCCTCATGCCTTTCGCCCTCAACGAGGCGACAGAGTACATCAACCCGACGAAGACTCTCGAGTACATGGCGGCGCGAAAGCCGATCGTGTCGACAGCCATCGCGGACGTCGTCCACAATTTCACTCCCATCGTCCGCATTGCGCGGTCGCATGAACAGTTCATCGACCTGACTCAGCGCGTCGCGAAAGATCCTGATCTCGTACTTCTCGCAGAAGGGATCAAGAAGGCGAGCAATGCGTCCTGGGACAGCATAGTCTCGCAGATGCGCCGGTTGATCAGCACGGCGATCGAAGATGCGAAGCCGGAGAGACTCAAGATCGCGGCGCGGCCCGCGCGCCTCACGGAGCTGGCAGTGCAATGAGGTCCGCGCCTTCTCCTGACGAGATGAGAGGGCGCATGCGGTTGTCGTATCCAGAGATCTGGGCCGGCATCGAGTGCACGGTGAACCGCGTCGGCGAGCGCTACTACGATCAGATCTCTCTGAGCGGACACGCCCGCCGACTCGATGACATCGAACGGTTCGCGGCGCTTGGCATCCGCGCGCTCCGATATCCGGTGCTTTGGCAGCGTATA
>DASQPS010000134.1:0-2837 GCA_035643845.1 Gemmatimonadaceae bacterium
TTCTCGCTCAAAATGGCCGGCAGCAGGTCGTTTATCATGATCGCGCTCGCCGGCGATTGCGAGTTGTAGTTTCCGCCCGTGATCACAACGATGAGGTCGAGCGATGGAACCAGGAAGATTTTCTGTCCGCCAGCCAGTCGATCCAGATCGTCTCATACAACTCCTGACCGTGAAAGAGCCCTGGCAAAACTAGCTGAGTGTGTGATCATATAGCTTCATAAAGGACGCATGCGCGTCCCCCATCCCTCATTCCGCATCCCTCAATGAAGATCATCGTCACCGCCGGCACCGGACTCATCGGATCGAAAATCGTGACCAGGTTGCGCGCGCTCGGCCACGACGTAGTTGCAGCCTCACGAAGCTCGGGTGTCGATACGATGACCGGCAGTGGACTCGCCGACGTGCTTGCGAAAGCGTCGGTGGTCATCGACGTCTCCAATCCTCCGACGTTTGATGTCGCTGATGCGCTGGAGTTCTTTGAGACGTCTACTCGCAACCTCCTGAGCGCGGAGTCGACGGCTGGTGTGGGACACCACGTCGCACTGTCTGTCGTGGGCGCCGATCGTCTCTCCGAAAGCGGCTATATGCGCGCGAAACTCGAGCAGGAGAAGCTGATCGAGGAGAATTCGATTCCATATTCGATTGTACGTGCGACGCAGTTCTTCGAGTCGATCGAGAAGCTCGCGGGACTAGCCACCGACGGGAAGACAGTACGTGTGCCGCCGGTGTTGGTTCAGCCAATCGCGGGCGACGACGTCGCCAGCGCACTGTGCGAGGTCAGTGTCGGTGCTCCGCTCAACGGCACGATTGAGGTGGCCGGCCCCGAGCAGCTCCGCGCGGAGGAGCTGACGCGACGCCGTTTGCTGGCGCGTCACGATTCTCGCGCTGTCGTCAGTGACCCGGATGCTCGGTTCTTCGGAGCTCGAGTCGAAGAGCGTTCGCTCCTGCCCGGACCCGGTGCGCGTCTCTCCGCGACTCGCTTCGAGGATTGGCTCGCGCGTTCCGCGGAGCGAGCGTATGCGACACTGCATCCCCGCGATGACGGAGGCGGGATGCGGCAGACGGAATACCCGGGCGGCTGGTAGCGCGGCGACTGACTACTGCGCCGGCGCGTTCGCGAACTGACGACTGAGCCAGTCGTCGAATTTCGTCTCAGCGATGGTGGCGTTGTCGTCGGGCACGAGCGTCCGATCGTCAACCTCTCCTCCGAAGTAACGCGCTTGTGGATCCGCAACCACCGAGCGTCGATCGTGACCTGCGACGAGGTAGCGGCCCACGAGCTCGTCGAGCCGGAATTGCTGTGGCCCGGCGACTTCGACGATACCGTTGATCGGTGAGCCGACAGCCACTTTGGCGATCTCAGTTGCAACATCGTCGGCTGCCGTAGGCTGAATCTTCACGGGTGCGAGTCGCACGGTGTCGCCGATTGTGGCCGAGTCGGCGATGCCTTTCATGAACTCGAAGAACTGGGTTGCCTGGACGATCGAGTACGGAATTCCCGACTGCTCGATCAGTTTTTCCTGAGCGATTTTGGCCCGCATGTAGCCACTGTCGGTCCGTCGATCGCTGCCGACGACGGAGAGCGCGACGTGATGCCGCACGCCGGCAGTTGATTCTGCCTTGAGGAGATTGGTGGTCGACGTCCGGAAGAAGTCGAGCACTGCTGCGTCCTCGAACGATGGGGAGTCCGAGACATCGACCACTACCGCGGCGCCGTTAAGGACTTCGGTTAATCCCTCACCGGTGAGCGCGTTGACGCCAGTTTTGCGCGACGCAGCTATCGCTTCATGACCCTGCGCGCTCAGCTTGCGTACGACTTTGGAGCCGATGAGTCCGCTTCCTCCGATGATTACGATTTTCATAGTGCCCTTCGCAATTGATTCTTTCTGAAAAGTATGGCGATCGGAAGGGGAGAACAACTCATCGAAGATGTCGGTCGTGTCGATAATTAGCAGCGCGGAAATGGTAAAGCGTGCGGTTCGTCGTCGGCGAGCGTTACGTAAGAGTTAGGGCGAGGTTGTGATGAGCAACAAACAAAGTTCAGCCTGCTGCGCCCGATCCTACGAATCTGCGCGGCTACGGTTTGTCGAGATCAAGACGCCGCTTCCATGAAGCGATTGATCGCGTGCGTCAAGATGCCACCTACAATGTCGCTGTTGCCTGTCGTCGCAAAGTGGACAACTCTCGGTTTACCACTGCTATCTGTCAACAGCAACCCCGTCTCATACAGCTGAACGTCGAGCAGTTTGTCCAGCCGGTAGTTGAACGATTTCCGGTCGCCCCGAAAGATCACACGCTTATTAGTGAGGACTAGTTCTCCTGTACTCACCGGTACATCCGCCTTATCGACCATCAGGCGGCCTCTTGAAGACCCAACTCTGTAGCTAACACCGCGCGCAATTCGGACGCTTACCCCACTAGAACCGCCTACGTAACGGCGTCCGACGACTCGTTCCTCGATCAGGGAAGAAGGCTCGCGCCAGTGAGCGATTTCGTTTTTTTGAAGTATGATTGTCGGCACCTGAACCACAGGAAGATTTCCGGCTTGGATTTCAGCAATCAACCGATATCGAGCGAAATCTTTCTTGGTCTGGCCGATGTCGGCCTCTTTGAGTTGCAGGAAATCCTGAATCTTGGCGAGCTCGGTTGCTTCAGAGTCAGTTATGGCCCGATCAGAACTGGCTGCTCGGAACGCCGCTTCGTATGCAGCGATTCTTAATTGGCGTAGTTCTTCGAGAGTCAGTCCGAAAGTGGTGCGAAGTTCACCGAGTTGCTCAATTTCAGCGTCAGTAAGCTTCCCATCCTGGACAGCCTCCAAGAGCGCCCGTTTGAACTCG
>DASQPS010000135.1:0-6115 GCA_035643845.1 Gemmatimonadaceae bacterium
CGCGAGTTTTTTCGCAATGCCCCGGTAAAATGCGGCGTCGTTGGACTTGTCTTGTTCGTCCAGACTTATTGCTGCAAGCTCCAACGCGTACAAGATGTTGCCGAGGTAGAGCTCCGCTACTTCGGCGACGGAACCGTCTGCTTCAGCCATGCGTCCGGGCGGGCGGAATGGGCGTCACCTCTCGGTCGGTGTTCGTCGACTCGACGGCAAGAACGCGAACTACGACTGCGGTGATGTTGTCGTTGCCGCCGTTCATGTTCGCTTCCTGAATGAGCGCATCGACGATCCGCTCGGGCTTCGCGCGCGACAGAAGCAGCTGAGAAATGCGGCGGTCGTCGATCATCCCGGTGAGCCCATCACTCGCCAGCAGAAACGTGTCGCCAACGTGCGCATCGCCGTCAAAGACATCGGGGTCGATGTCGTCGGCCATTCCGATGCAGCGCGTAATCACGTTGCTCTGCGGATGACGGCGAGCCTGCTCGGGCGTGAGAAGACCCGCGTCTACTTGTTCCTGAACGAGCGAATGGTCCTTGGTGAGCTGCTGCATCTGCCCGTCGCGGACGATGTAGATGCGCGAGTCGCCGACGTGCCCAACGATGTATTTATTTTCGGAGAGCAGTAACGCCGACACGGTGCTGCCCATCCCGAGCTTGTCTCTCTCCGTCCGGGTCCGCTCGAAGACGGCGCGATTTGCATCGCGGAGAGCGCGAGCGACTTTTTCGTGCGCGTCAGCGGCATCGAGATCGTTCAGGTCCGAGAGGTCGTGGCTGACTATCTCGACTGCCATCTCGCTCGCGACTTCACCGGCCGCGTGCCCGCCCATGCCGTCAGCGACTATAAAAAGCCCGCGATATGCGTTGGCGGATGCATGAAGCGAGTCTTCATTGCCCTTTCGAATTCGGCCGACATCAGTGCGAGCCGCAACAGCAAGGTGCACTACCGGAAGCTCATTGAGAGAGACAGATCGCGAGGTGAGAACCGCAAACGGAAGACCGGAGCCTTCATCTGACCCCAAACTACGGCTGAGCGAAATGAGCGGCAAGCATCACCCCGCCCGCAACAACAGCGGCTCAGAATCGCCCGCTTGCAGTCGCCACAGGTTGCTGTACAAGCCACGACGCTCGATCAGTTCTCTGTGTGTGCCGCGCTCCGCCACTTCTCCATGGTGCAGCACCAGAATCATATCGGCGTTGGCGATCGTGCTCAGACGGTGCGCCACAGCGATCGTCGTTCTTCCTGCCACGAGGACGCTGAGGGCGGCGTGGATCTCCGCCTCGATTTCGCTGTCCACCGCGCTCGTTGCTTCGTCGAGCAGCAACAGTGGCGCGTTCGCGGCGATTGCTCGAGCAAACGAGAGCAGTTGCCGCTCTCCGACGCTGATCGATGCGCCGCGCTCACCGAGGACTTGACCGTAGCCTTTCGGAAACGCGCGGATGATGCGGTCGGCACCGACTTCAGCCGCCGCGCGCGCAACTTCCTCGTCGCTGATCGGATTCGAGAGGCGGATGTTCGTGGCGATGTCGCCGGCGAACAAAAAGATGTCCTGCTGCACGTAACCGATAAGTGAGCGAAGCTCCTGGAGCGGCATCGTACGGATGTCCACTCCGTTGATTGTGATGCGGCCACGCTGGGGATCGTAGAATCGCATCAGGAGATTGACGATCGTCGTCTTGCCGGCTCCTGTGTGTCCGACAAGAGCGAGAGTCTCACCTGGCCTCGCGGTGAAGCTCACTCCCTTAAGAACCCATTCGACAGCCATGGGCTGCTGCTCCGCTCCTGCCATCTGCCTGGCCATATGCGCGAGGTCGTACGCAAACCAAACGTCTTCGAAAACCACTTCGACTCCAGGTCCTTTTGCCAACACTCCCGCTTCCTTCGAGGTGTCGACGACCGTCGGCTTTGTGTCGAGCAGCGTGAAGATTCTCTCCGAGCTCGCCATCGCCGTTTGAAGAATGTTGTATTTCTCCGAGAGATCCTGCAGCGGCTGGAAGAACCGGCGCACGAGCTGGAGAAATGCGGCCACCGTTCCCACGCTTAGAAGGTTTGCGTCGACGCGCGCAGCTCCGGCGACGATCAGGATCGCAAGCGCGATCGACGTCAAAAGCTCGATCGCCGGAAAATAGAGAGCGTAGACGGTGATGGACTTCAGGTTGGCGTCGAGGTGAGAGCGATTCAGCTCGTCGAAGCGCTGTGCTTCCCGTTGCTCCTGTCCGAAGAGCTGGACGATGCGCATTCCGGTGAGTCGCTCCTGAAGAAAGGAGTTGATTCTCGCGAGACGAACGCGGATGTCGCGGTACGTATTGCGGACTCCCTTCCGGAAAAGTCCCGACACCAGGACTACGAACGGAATCACAGCGAACGACGCGATCGCGAGGCGCCAGTCCATCAGAACCATCGCCACGCTGATGGCGGCGAGCGTAAAGAGATCACCCAGTCCTGAGACAACTCCTGAGGTGAAGAGCTCGTTCAGAGTCTCTACATCGGACGTTACACGAGTAATGAGCCGGCCGGCGGGATTCCGATCGAAATACGAAACCGAGAGGCGCTGGAGATGCTCGAAGATTTCCATTCGCAAGTCGCGCATCACTCGCTGGCCGAGAAGGCTGGTGAGCCATGTCTGCCCGTAGGTCGTCACGAACTCGGTGAGCAACGCGAGAAGAAAGAGCCCTGTCGAGACGACCACGATGCGCATGTTGTGCGTGGGCACTGCGACATCGATCACGCGGCGCGTGAGAAGTGGGCCGACGACCTGGATCGCGCCCTCCACACATAGCAGAGCAAACGCTCCATACATGAGTGAGCGATATGGCCGCGTGTAAACGAGCAGGCGGCGCATCAGCTTGCTGTCGTACGCCTTGCCTAAAACGTCGTCTTCGTGGGGGTGAGAAACTGGCGCTGTCATTTCGCCGTATCCTAGCCGGGTGCCCCGCTGTGCGCTATGTCTTCTGCAGAGCTATGGTACACAGGTTGCACCTGTTCAGGGAACCGATGTTCCATCCTGTCGGCTGACGAAAACCATACTGGAGGGAAGATGGGAATTCTCGCATGGGTAGTTCTTGGTCTGATCGCCGGCGCGATCGCCAAGGCCATCATGCCGGGTAATGATCCCGGCGGCATCATCGTTACCATGATCATCGGCATCGTGGGTGCGTTCATTGGTGGCTTCCTCGGGAACACGCTCACCGGCGTCGGACTGAATGGCTTTTCGATTCAAAGCATCATTCTGGCGGTAGTGGGTGCGCTCATCCTTCTTTGGATCTACAGGATGGCAACGCGCAATCGAACAACCACGACGCGCGTTCCGTAGCATTCGGCCAACAAAAAACCGGGAACGGGTTTGCCGCTCTGGCTGTATTGGATTCTCCTCGGCCTCGTTGCGGGGACGCTGGCGAAATTTCTGGTCCCAGGGCGGGACCCTTCCGGTTGCATCATCACCATCCTGCTCGGCATCGTCGGAGCCTTCATTGGCGGATGGCTGGGCACGCGGTTCTTTGGGTTTGGCCAGGTCTCTGCCGGCGTTTTTGATTTTCGCTCCATCGGCATCGCCACACTCGGCGCGATAGTTCTTCTTCTCCTCGGCCGACTCGTCAGACGACTGTAGCAGAGCTCAATATTTTCTCCTCGAAGCGCGTCCGAACTTCGGCGCATCTTCGGTGTGAGGATTAGATTTGAGATGTGAAAGAAAGCATCGTCGTCCGCGGGGCCAGACAGAATAACCTGAAGGGGTTCGATCTCGAGATTCCGAGACGGACCGTAACGGTCGTCACTGGTCCGTCAGGATCCGGAAAGTCTTCGCTCGCGTTCGACACGATCTACGCCGAGGGTCAGCGCCGCTACGTCGAGTCGCTGTCGTCGTACGCGAGGCAATTCCTCGAGCGAATGGAAAAGCCGGACGTCGATTCCGTCGAGGGCCTCTCGCCTGCGGTGGCCATCGAGCAGAAAAATCCCACGAAGACCTCGCGGTCCACCGTTGGCACTGCAACCGAAATCTACGACTTCTTACGGCTGCTCTGGGCACGAGTCGGTCATACGTATTGTCCCAATTGCGGCCGAGAGATCAGGCCGGACACAGTGCAATCGGTGACTGATAGTGTTCTCTCGCTACCGACCGGCACGCGCTTCTACGTCACTTTTCCGTTGAGGCTCTCCAGCAAAGTCACGCATCCGGTCGTCATCGAGAATTTGCGCGCTCAGGGATTTTTGCGCGTCGTTATGGATGGCCTGGTGATGCATCTCGACGAGCTCGCCGATTCGAAGCGCGATATAACCCGCGCCCGCGAGCTTCTTGTCGTTGTGGATAGGCTGGTCATCGCGCCGGAGGTCTCGGGCCGCCTCAGCGATGCGGTCGGAACTGCTTTCCGCGAGGGCGAAGGCGACTGCGTCATATTCTTTGGCGACGCGGTCAAATCTCCGGTCGACGGCCAAACGGTTACGAAGCTTAACTTCACCGAGCGCTTCGAGTGTCCGAATGATGGCACGCTCGCTCCAGCTCCGACGCCGCAACTTTTTTCGTTCAACAATCCTCGCGGCGCGTGCAGCCAATGCAACGGGTTCGGCGCGATTCTCGAGTACGATGAGACGCTCGTCGTCCCGTACCCTTCACGCTCTCTCCGTGACGGCGCAATCGATCCGTGGACCAAGCCACGGTACGACAACAAGCGGCGTGCGCTCGCGGAATTCGCGAAGCGCGAGAGGATTCCCTTCGACAAGCCCTGGGAGCAGCTATCGTCTGCACAACGCCAGCTGCTGCTTCACTCGAAAACTCGCGGCTACAAGGGAATTTTTCCATTTCTGCGGGACCTCGAGGACAAGCGCTACAAGCAGTACATCCGCGTTTTTCTGCGACAGTACCAGACAGCGCAGGAGTGCCCGCGCTGCCACGGTACGAAGCTTCAGCCCGAAGCACTGAACGTTCGCGTTGGCGGACTGAATATCGCCCAGGTCGCAGAGTTGCCCGTCGATCAGTTGGCGACGTGGCTGAACGAGCTTCAGCTCAGCGAATTCGAGCTCCGAGTCGCTGAGATGATCCTCAAGGAATCGCGGAGTCGCGTGACTTTCCTTCGCGACGTCGGACTCGGTTATCTCTCCATGAATCGCGCAACGCGCACGCTGTCCGGCGGAGAGGCGCAGCGCATCGGTCTCGCGAATTCGCTTGGCTCGCAGCTGGTCGATACGCTCTACGTTCTCGACGAGCCATCGATCGGGCTTCATTCACGCGACATGGATCGTCTGCTCAAGTTGCTGCAGCGACTGCGCGACGCCGGCAACAGCGTTCTGGTTGTCGAACACGATCTGGCGGCAATCGAGGCGGCCGATTACATGGTGGAGCTCGGCCCAGGAAGTGGCGAGGCAGGTGGCGAAGTTGTTTTCGCGGGCCCGATGTCACGCGTCGCGGAAAGTCCGCTGACGGGACAGTACGTAACTGGTCTGCGCACCATCCCGCTGCCAAAGGATCGGCGCAGACTCGGCCCGCGCTGGATCACGCTCACTGGAGCACGCGAGCACAATCTGCAGGACGTCGACGTCCGAATCCCGCTCGGGGCGCTCACCGTCGTCACGGGTGTGTCCGGCTCGGGAAAGAGCACACTCGTCCACGATGTGCTCTATCGCGCCCTGGAAACGCACCTCGTCGGCGAGCACTCGGCAAAGATTCACCTTGGCGAGAAAGTTGGCGAGTACGAGAGTATCACCGGGTTCGACGCGCTCGAAGACGTCGTGATGATCGATCAGAGCCCTATAGGAAAATCACCGCGCTCGAATCCGGTGACTTACGTGAAGGCGTTCGACGAGATCCGATGCATCTTTGCGGACGCGCCGCTTGCACGACAGCGAAAATACACCGCGGGCACTTTCAGCTTCAACGTCGAGGGAGGACGTTGTCCCGGCTGCGAGGGAGCAGGCGCGCTCGAGGTCGAGATGGTCTTCATGGCCGACGTCTTCGTCCCCTGTGACGACTGCGCCGGGAAGCGATTCAAGCCCGAGGTGCTCGACGTCCACGTCAATGGCCGATCGATCTATGACGTCCTCGAGCTCACCGTCGACGAAGCTATCCGCTTCTTTCCTCGTGAAGAGAAGCTCGGCCAGGCCCTCTGGCAGCTGCAGCAGGTCGGCCTCG
>DASQPS010000136.1:0-11785 GCA_035643845.1 Gemmatimonadaceae bacterium
GTCAACTGCAGCCCATCCAGCGGCTCGCCGCCGGCATCGTTCCCACCACCCTGCAGTATCGGCGTAGCAACCAGCTGCGCCAGCAAGTTGTAAATCCGCAGACTTACGCGGTGTAGACGTCCGGAATCCGTGCATCCCTGCGAGTCGCCGATGACGAACGGGATCCTGGTGTCTTGAGTAACCGGGTTTGGGAAATTCTGTTCGAGCTGCAACCCGGCGCCTTGTCCTCCGCCGGTTTGGGTCGAAATCCCCTGAGCCGCCGAACGACCTGGCATGAACGCGCCAAGCACGAGCACCAACGACAGCGCCCGCCACAGGTGCTTCATGTAGTCTCCAATACTGACGAAAAAGGGTCTCTAGACGCTAACTCCCTACAAAGGTGGACATTTGTTCTGCTGCGCGAACTTAGGAGCGGGCCTCAGAAGTGTCAAGCAAAATTCCAGATGTTTGCCTCAGGATTCGCCCTTCGCCACGTCTTTCGGTCACTCCTGTCCGATCACAAAACTCGAGAAAAGGAATGAGATATTTTCGCGAAAATCCGAGCACATCTCTGAGCTGTGAAGGCGTATAAAGCCGCCCCGCCAACAGCTCTCCCTTCAGTTTTGCGATCAATTCCTCGACAGCGGTTCGATCGTAATAGCGGTTCTCCTCCACCTGGATTATCCGCCCCTGCCGCTCCAAAAAATGGAGCAGCGAAGGAACCGAGCCTCCGTAGCGCAACACCAACTCGGCGACGCTCGGCGGCTCGCGTCCCGAAGCGCAAATATCGTGCGCCAGAGAGTTACTGAGATTTATGTCGGATTCGGTCGGATTCGGCACCCATCCCTTTCGACGAACGACAGGGCCGGCAACTTCGATTTGGCCGGAGCGCTCCAGGTCGCGGATTGAGATGTCGCCAAGCTCTGCATCCGCACGCAGACGCTCCCGCAAAGTCCGCGCAGGGATTCCGGGACTCAGAGGGGATCTGATTTCATACTCTGCGACTATCCGCTGTACGCTGGCCATTACCTTTTCGACAACTTCGCGCGCGAAAAGGTTGTGTGCGGTAGTTCGCGCGCCTACGCTTTCAATGAGTGGGGCGAGCTCAGCCGGCGTGCATCCGAGGCGTACCGGTAACGTTGCGATCGGAATCCCCGTAAGCGATTCTGCCTCGAGTACGTAGCGCAAGCGCGAGGCGAAGCTTTCAGAGAGGGCGCGGACTTCGTCGTCCGAGAGTGCGGGAAGCGCACGGCGGCGCGCATACGGATCGATGACGACGCCGCCACCGAAGGTGCGGACTGGCGCCGGAAGTCTAAGCACGAACCGGTCTCCACCGCGAATTGTGATTGGCGTATCGGTGGTGATTCTGGCGAGGCGCAGAGCGTTCTCGTAATTGCCCGGAGCTAGAACCACTCGAGCTCCTGTCTCGCTAGAACCTGAATGGAGCCGGAGCTCCGTCCGCGGCGAAAGAATGTCCCCTGCATCAGCCGGCAGCTGAAGCGCCGCCTCGAACATAGACGTCGCATGCCAGGAGGGATCGCTGACGAGAACCGATCCGCGTGCAATTTCGTTCAGATCGACGCCGCTCAGAGCTATCGCCGTTCGATCGCCGGCACGCCCACGGTCGAGTGACGTTCCGTGCTGCTCCATTCTCCGTACTCGTGCCGCTTTCCCGCTCGGAAGCACGCGAATTACTGAATCTGGCGTGAGCTCGCCGCTCCACATTGTGCCCGTGACAACGGTACCGGTTCCTTTGACAGTGAACGCGCGATCAACCGGCAGCCTGAAAATGTCCTCGCTCGATCGAGGCGCGGCGCTTCGCAGAGCCACCAGCAACGCTGCGCGCAGCTCATCGAGGCCGGCGCCTGTGCGACTGGAACAGGAAACGATCGCGGTCAGGCGCGAGGCGGAATCCGCCACAAGCGCTTCTACATCGGCGCGGACGAGCGAGAGCCATTCGGCATCCACAGAATCCGACTTGGTGAGCGCCACCACGAGACGAGGAATATTCAGCAACTGAAGGATGAGCAGATGCTCGCGTGTCTGTGGCATAACGCCTTCGTCGGCGGCAATGACCAAAAGACCGACGTCGATCCCGGTGGCTCCTACGAGCATGCTGCGCACGAAATCCTCGTGGCCGGGGACATCCACGATTCCCACTACGCCGACTCCATCGAGGACAAGTGGCGCAAAGCCGAGGTCTATCGTGATTCCCCGTCGTTTTTCTTCCGGCAGGCGGTCCGTATCGACGCCCGTTAAAGCACGGACTAGCGCTGTCTTGCCATGATCGATGTGGCCAGCAGTGCCGATGATCACGCCGCGCTCCAGCGCTCGTGCTCCCAAACCGCAAATGCCCTGAGCGGTCGGTCGTCGGTGAGATGAGCACCGAGAAATTCGCGGAGGAGCCGCTGGTGAGAGCGGGCTTCTGGTTCAGTGAGTGGCAACCACCTCTTTTGATCCAACCAACGTTTGATGGAGTCGCGTGCGGAAGCCGGGATTTTCCGCCCACCTGGAACCAGCTTGCCGCAAGAGGTGCACACTATCCCGCCAGACGCGTGCGAGAACGTCGCATCCTCGGCGTCGCGAAGAGGCGTATGACAGAGCGCACAACTCGACAATTCCGGCGTGAATCCCAGCACGGAGACGATCCTCCAGCAGGCTGCGAGTCCCTCTTCGATCGTCTCCTCCGCCCCGGACCGCGAGATTCGATCGAGTGAATCGACGACGGTGTCGTATAGCTGCGGATTCGCCTCTTCTCCGCCGAATCGCAGCGCGAGCTCGGCGACGGCAGATGCCGCCGTAAACCGGCCGACGTCGTGCGACACTTCCTCACGCGAACGGCTGATCTCAAACGCCGCGAGGTTGTGCAGCTCGCGGTTGGGCTTCACGTAAATCTGTGCCGTGCCTTCGGCGAAAAGATCGAGGGCGGAGCCATACCGGCCTCTGGATTTCCGCGCACCTCGCGCGAGCACCGACTGCACACCTGCCTCTCGCGTGAGAAGTCGAATGATCCGCGAGCTCTCCAGGTAATCGAACGCGTGAAGTACTATCGCGTCAGTAGCGATGAGTGGCATTCGACAAATCTAGAAGAGCGTCGACGCCCGTGCTCCGATAAGAATCGTTCTTCCCGGCGCCCTGAAATGGAGCACGTCCTCGTAGTACTTGTTGAGGGCGTTCTCGAGCCGAGCGTTGAGCACAAAGCCATTGAGTCTCCCAAGTGTCACAGGCATATCCGCTGAGAGATCGAGCTTCACGTATGCAGGCAGAGTCACCCGTGACGATGGGAACACAGAGAAATCAGTGTCCGGTCTCTTGCCGACGTAATTTGCCGCGACTCCAACGCTAACCCCCGCCGATTTCATGTAACTGAGAACGACGCTACCTGAATGGCTCGGGCGGCGGATCAGAGCATCGCCAACCCTGTCTGTCCCTTGATAGCCGCCGGGAATCTCTGTCACTCTCGGATTCACGATCGTATAGCTGACGCCTCCTCTCCACCGTCCGGATGGAAAGACCGACATTTCCGCCTCCCATCCGTTCGAGCTTGCCCCAGTGAGGTTGGCGTAGCTGCCGAGAAAGTCCGGAGGATCTCCGTTGATAAACTGTATGAGATCGGAAAAACGCTGCGCGAAATAGTCAGCGCTGAGGCGGAACAGATCCGGCTTGAAGTTTGTCGCGATTCCAATTTCAGCCGCGCGAATTCGTTCGGGGTTCAGATCAGGACTGCCAACTGTAAAAAGCGTCGGTCGCAGCTCACTGAACGCCGGGGCGTTGAATGCGGTACTTAGCGAAGCGCGAAGGCTGAGCGGAGGGAGCACGCGCACGTTTGCGCCGAGCCGGTAGGTCGCGAAGCGACGATAGTCGGAATTATCGTCGACGCGTCCGCTAAGCGTGTAAGAAAATTGTTCGCTGGGATTCCCCAACAGCTCCGTGTAGTAGGCAAAGTTGTCGCGAGACGCCGCAAAGAAATCGGTGGGGGTGGTTGGGCCACCTAATGGTCCGGAAGCGTTGGAACTGGTCTCGTGTTCTTTCTGATAGCCAGCCCCGACTGTCACGGTCGCGCTCGTTGGCAGGAAAAAGCTGATTCGCGCATCGGCTTCTCTTCGATATTCCCTCGACGTCGAAGCAGAATGCTGTCGCTCGGTAGCGCCAAACGGCGTCGCAATATCGTCCGTGACATCAGTGACCTCGTTGTCGCCGGCGAGCAGACGCGCTTGTGCGTAGCTGTTCAAGATTCTGACGGCATCCAGCCCCACTGTGAGCCTGTGCTGCGTCCGATACGCATTGCTGTCGACGGGCTCGCCGTTGAAATCGGTCGGATAGTGAAAGTCCGCGGCAGTGTAACGCGCTGACAGCGTCGCTTTACCAGATTCTCCAGTTGAAACCTTGAATGCGCTGCTCAGCGTGCCATTCTGGTATTGATTGTTGAACGGCAGAATACCCGCAGTCGAGTGATGCGCGGCCCCAAACGACAAGCTTGCCGGACCCGGGCCGGACGACGCGTCGGCGTCTACGTCGAGCGTGTGGTACGTGCCACCACGTGCACCAAGAGACGCGCGGCGATCGCCCGTTGGTTTGCGCGTGAATATCTGGACGATGCCCGACACGGCATCGGCACCGTAAAGCACGCTGGCCGGACCTCTCACAATCTCGATCCGATCGACGTTGTCGGTGGTCAGGTGACTGAAGTCAAAGAAACCACCATCGGCATTCACCGGAACCCCGTCAATCAGCACCTTGGTGTAGCGACTCTCGCCACCACGAAGAAATAGCGACGTCACGGACCCAAACGATCCGCTTTGAACGACCATTGCGCCCGGCACTTCGCGCAAAGCATCTGAGACTCGCTCGACGCCTCGCGCCCGGAGGTCCGCGCCAGATAGCACCGTGACAGCCTGACTGAGCGTCGTCGCGGGCCGGGGAACTGTAGAAGCAGAAACGACAACCGTGCCCAGCTTCGCCGTCGTATCCGGATTCTGGCCGAGGAGTGGCACGGCGCAAAACGCAGCGACGGCCGCGAATAGCGAGAGAGGCGTATGCAGTTTCATGTGAGTTATCGGACAATTGTTGGTCATAGCTTGATTGGTCGTCGGAGAGGGACGAGCGCCGGAGCGCCGATCGCCGGATCTCGAGTGACCACGATGGGCCATTCGTAAATCGATTCGAGCTGCTCCGCTCTCATCACATCGGAGGGAGGCCCGTGCAATGCGATCCGGCCGTGGTTCAAAAGCACGATGGTGTCAGCAAAGCGAGCGACGAGATTGAGCTGGTGACTGACGAGGAGTACTGCCAAACCAGAGCGCGCAAGCGATGAGAGCAGCTCGAAAATCGCCATCTCGTGAGCAACGTCCAAGAAGGTCGTCGGCTCGTCGAGAACCAAGGTGCGCGCTTGCTGCGCGAGCGCTCGGGCGATACGTGCTCTCTGCCACTCTCCCCCCGAGAGCGCATCCGTGTCGCGCTCGGCGAGATGCGCCACCCCTGCGCCCCTCAGCGCGTCTTCGACGGCTGACTCGTCGAGCACCGACGGCGCACGCCACAAACCCAGGTGTGGGTAACGACCGAGAGCGACATATTGGCGCACCGAGAGCGGAAACGTCGTCTCCTCACGCTGCGGCACGACAGCGACTGTTCTCGCGAGTTGGGCCAGCGAGAACTGTTTCACATCGACGCCATCAACCGAAACCGATCCGCGCAGGACATCCACGCGACGCACAAGCGCACGAACCACTGTGCTCTTTCCCGATCCGTTCGGTCCCGCGAGAGCCGTGAGCTTCCCAGCGTCGGCTTCGAACGTGATGCCGTCTACGGCATGCTCGTCAGCTCCAGGATATGCGACAACAAGATCCGCGACGCTGATCACGCCGCACGCCTCAACTGAACCAGAAAGAAGGGCACACCGAGGAGTGCCGTGATCGCGCCGAGTGGAAGCTCAGTGGGCGCGGCGACAGTTCGTGCGGCGAGATCTGCCGCGACGACGAGCGAGCCGCCGATTACTGCCGCCGCAATGACAAGCGGACGATGCGCGCGCACTCCGAGACGTCGCGCAATGTGGGGAACGACGAGTCCAACGAACCCAATGAGGCCGGCGGCAGCGACGGTAGCAGCAGCGAGGAGAG
This sequence comes from Gemmatimonadaceae bacterium, assembly GCA_035643845.1. GTDB lineage: Bacteria > Gemmatimonadota > Gemmatimonadetes > Gemmatimonadales > Gemmatimonadaceae > UBA4720. The sequence continues at coordinate 6,096 of DASQPS010000136.1, forward strand.
CGGCGATAAAAAAGATTCTCCGTCCGGACCGTTCGGCTTCGACTCCGAGCGCCGCTGCCGCCTCGTCACCGAGCGAGAGAACGTCTATCTCACGCGCCCAGTAAATCAGCGCGCCGCCAACCAAACCGATACTCAGCGCCAGCCATCCGACACTTCGCCAGGTCGCGTTGGCGGCCGAACCCATCATCCAGAAAAGTGCGCCGCGCACTGTGTTCGGTTCAGCGCTGGCGAGAGCCACCATGATCGTCGCGTTTGCGAACGCACCCACGATGACTCCGGCTATGAGCAGCGTCCGCAAGTCGACCCTCGAGCCGCGCGCGCCAACACGACTAACAGCCAGTGTGACAACCACAGCAGCGACTGAACCCGCGAATGCGGCGAGCATCACCATCAAGTCATTGGTGATCCCAATGGCAAAAATGACTACTGCTCCTACAGCAGCGCCGCCCGATACGCCGAGCAGATATGGCTCGGCAAGACCGTTTCTCAGCGAACCCTGCAGAGCTGCGCCACTTGCCCCAAGTCCCATGCCGATTAACGCACCGAGGATTACTCGCGGCAACCTGAGATCGCGCACAATGGCGACGGTCGTGGGATCGCCGGCGCCGCGAAGTGCGTCGAACACCGCGGAAAGCGACAGCGAGACCGCGCCCAAGGCGACTGAAACTGCCGCAATGAACAACAGGGTGACGACGAGAATCACCCAGACCCATCGAGAGACGTGATTCATCGCAGTACGCCCGGATGAAGCAGCCTTGCCAACGAGACCGCGGCTTCGCCAAGGCGCACAGCTGGACGGGCAACGAGAGTCGTATCGACGACGAGGATCTTGTGATCACGAGCGGCGCGAACGATCAGCCATCGTGGATCTGACTCGATTTGTCGTTTCCCGACCGGACCCGCGAGTATGAAATCCGGGTCGCGTCTGGAGATGTCCTCGAGCGAAATCTCGGCGGATGGACTCTTGATGTCCGCGTAGACGTTCCTGGCGCCCGCGATGTCGACGAGCTCGTTCATGAAGCTTCCGCCGCCGATGGTCATGATCGGCGCGTCCCAGATGTGCCAGAATACTTTGGGGGCAGTCAGACCTTGCGTTGCAGCGCGGACGCTAGCGAGAGTGCGCTGAACCGAATCGACCACAATGCGCGCCCTCACCGTGTCGCCGATGACTGTGCCGAGGAGTCGAACTCCGCGCGCGAAATCGGCGATGTGATCGATCTTGAGCGAGAGAGTATTGACGCCGGCTGAGCGGAGCCGGGAGGCCGCAGCTCGATTGTCGAGACTTGCATACAACAGGACGAGATCCGGGTGCGCGGCGAGAACTGCTTCGACGTTCGGTCTTATGCCGTCTCCCAGCGCGGGGATCAGCTTCGCTGAATCGGGCCACCAATCGTAGTTCGAACGACCGACCAGTCTATCGGCCGCGCCGAGCGCAAAGAGGATTTCGGTGGTGGACGGATTGAGCGAAACAATTCGTGTCGGCGCGTGATCCGTGTGAACCACATCGCCGAAATCGTCGACGACCGCATCGGATGCCTTCCGCGCGTGGTCTTTACACGCGCAGAAGGTAAGGAGCAGCGTGTATGCGACGAACCGTCGAGGAAAATACAAAACGGACACTCCTCTCAGAGGAATGCCCGCAACGAGCACGCGTCACGCGACGCCTGACCGCCACCAGCTCCTCCCCCGAGGTTCTGCGAAAGTGGCGCGGACGAGAGTCGTCTCCTGGCTTCGGGCCGCTTGACTCACCTTCCCGACCGCGAACGGTCAGTGGTAATTCGAGTCAGCGTTGGTGCCCGTTACAGTGGCGGGGCCGCACCGGCATCAAACCGGTTTCCGTGGCTCCGTCCGCGATCGATTGTGATGCGAATGCTATCGTCGACGCAATGCCTGCGCAAGCGCGATGATCATCGTGCCGCCAATCAACAGCGTCAGCACGACGAGGTAGCGCGGATCGATAGCTCGTGTAGGAGGTGGGGCGGGAAGATCGATTACGGCAACCGAGTTGCGCGGCATATCCGAAGCAAGAAAGCGCCGGAAATTGCGGTTGTCGACACTCACTGAATCGACTTCACGGATGTTTGGGCCGGTAACACTCCCCGTTTTCTCCTCGATCATTACCTCATAAATCTGGGTTTCGGTCTCGAGTGGCAGCTTGAGAGGAAACGACTTGGCGGGCAGATCATAAGAAAACGAAAGCTGTTTGATGCCCGGCGCAATGGGCGCGAAGACGTTTACGACTCCGCCTGCGTACGTGACCGCCGTCGGGGGAATATCACCCTGGCTAACACGAAAATTCGTCGCACCCGGCGAAATGTGCGCCCGCCATGTAGCGTCTTTGGGAGTGTCGGTCGGCGCGATACGCGTGACCGAGGTGTCGTTCGAGAGATCGTACACTTCGACAACGGAGCGAAGTCCGTTGGCATCGACCGCGGAGACTACGACATGATGACCGCGCACGCTCACCGGAACAGGTCTCGACGTCGTGTCGAACACCGTCACTTCACCATCGTCGCCTTTAACGGTGCCTTCGGCGAGCGGAGGCGTGAAGTACGCGATGCCGTCGTGCGAAGCGGAAACGAAGTAAACCGCGTCGGGGCTGCCGGTGCGTGTATAGTGAAACGCGTAACGGCCACTCGCATCGGTGCGGACTGAATCGATGGGGCCAGCACTGTCCGGTCCAACACGATGCAACACGACCCACGATCCGCTCACCGGATCCATGCTGTTCTTACCAGGCCGGACGATCCGACCCGATACACTCTGCTTGTCTGAAGGGAAAGCGGCCTGCAGGAGAAGCAGGACCGCCAACTTACATATTGAACTTCCCAAAATCTTCGGGCCGCAGGTTCTCCAGATACTCCTTCAACTGATCGGCGGACATCTCTTCTGATGCCTCGGCCAAAGTCTCGGGGGCGGATTGCGCCTCTTCGAGCAGCAACGCCGTCAGCAAATTCTCCTGTGCGAAGATCGGTGCCTCGAACCTTAGCGCAATCGCGATGCTGTCGGACGGCCGAGCGTCGATGTGTACGGCGCCGGAGCTCCTGGCGATATGTAGCTCCGCGTAGAAGGTGCGGTTCTCGACCTTGGTGATGTGAACGCGCCTCAGCGTTCCGCCAAGACCGATGATCAAGTTCTTGCAGAGATCGTGGGTGAGCGGGCGCTCACGCTTCAACTTATTCATCTCTATCACGATCGACTCGGCCTCGGGCTGTCCGATCCAAATCGGAAGAAGACGCGCCCCGCCCTTCTCCTGCAGAATGACGACGTAGGAGTTTGTGGATCTATCCAAACCGAGGCGCATGACCTCGACTTCGACGAGCTGCATGAAATCAAATTAACGTCGGGAACTGAAAGTAGAAAAGCTGACTGCCGCAGGCAGTCAGCTTTAGCACCAGCACAAGGCGGTTGAGCCTAGCGTTCGGCGACCGCTTTCTTGAGATCTGCGACGCGATCCAAACGCTCCCACGTGAAGAGAGTGCCCTTGCCATTTTTTTTCGGGGTGCGGCCGAAATGGCCGTAAGACGAGGTGGGAGTGTAAATGGGCTTACGCAGATCCAGCGCGTTGATAATTCCCTTCGGTGTGAGATCGAAGACTTGTTGCACAGCTCTCATGATCGCAGTCTCCGGAACTGTGTTCGTCCCGAAGGTGTCGACGTTTACCGAGACTGGCTCCGCGACGCCAATCGCGTACGCGACCTGAACCTCTACGCGGCGCGCAAGCTTGGCACCGACGATGTTCTTCGCGACCCACCGGGCGGCGTAGCAAGCCGAACGGTCGACTTTCGATGGATCCTTGCCGCTGAATGCTCCGCCGCCGTGGCGACCCATTCCGCCGTAAGTATCGACGATGATCTTCCGGCCGGTGAGACCCGCGTCACCCTGCGGACCTCCGATTACGAAGCGCCCAGTCGGGTTGATATGGAATTTTACGCCGTTGTCCCGCAGCTCTTTGGGGATCACGGGCTCGATGACTTCCGAGACGATCGCCTCGCGCAGCTTCTTCGTCGAGATGTCTTCGGAGTGCTGCGTCGAGATCACGACTGTCTCAACGCCTATAGGAAGCGAATCCTCGTAACAGACCGTTACCTGAGACTTTCCGTCGGGCCGCACCCAGCCGCCGTCTTTCGACCGACGAAACTCCGCTAGCCTCTCGGTGAGCCGGTGCGCGAGCTGAATCGGCATCGGCATCAGCTCTTCGGTCTCGTCGGTGGCGTAGCCGAACATCATGCCCTGGTCGCCCGCGCCGCCGGTGTCGACGCCCTGCGCGATGTCCGGCGACTGCTTGTCGATGGTGCTTATAACAGCGCAGGTCTTCGAGTCGAAGCCGAACCCGGCGTCGTTGTATCCGATCCTGTCGATCGTCGACCTCACGATCTCGGGAACGTTCACATAGGTCTTGGTGGTGATCTCGCCGGCGACGCAGGCGAGACCCGTTGTCACGAGAGTCTCGCAGGCAACTCGAGCTTGTGGATCGTCGGTGAGAATTGCGTCGAGGATGGCGTCCGAGATCGCGTCCGCGACCTTATCGGGATGACCCTCGGTCACGGATTCGGATGTAAAAAGATGTCGATCGAGCACGATATTCCTCTAGGGAATGTGAGGATGATCGGTGGCAACGGTCGCACGCCGTACTATTCGTGCGCCGAGGATGCTTCAGCCCACCGGAGCTTCAGAAGATATTTCCATCACTGAACGCGGGCAACCCGTCGCGCAAAAATGGAGCGTCGCCGAAAGCGGCGAGTAGCCGGCTGCGCAACTCCCCTTCCGCTTCGCGCGCAGTCTTCGATTCGAGCGCGGCGTTGGCAGCTTCCGCGGCGACCGCGACGCTCACGCCCCTTACGACCCTTTTCACCAGTGGCACCGCTCGACCGGCGACGCTGAGCGAGCGCACTCCGAGGCCGATTAGCGCGAACGCCATGAGTGGCTGCGAGGCCATCTCACCGCAGACCGCTACCTCGATGTGGTGCGCGATGGCGACGTCCACGATGCGCTTTATGAGCATTAGCACAGCGGGATGCAGCGGAGTGAAGCGGCTCGCCATTGCAGCGCTGCCGCGATCGACGGCGAGCGTGTACTGCACGAGGTCGTTGGTTCCAATGCTGAAGAACGAGACATCGTCGATGAGGGTGTGAATCGACAATGCGGCGGCGGGCGTCTCCACCATGACACCCAACGGAAGCTCGTGCCGGTACTGCACGCCACGCGCATCGAGCTCCGCCGCGGCTTCATTGAGGAGATTCCGCGCCTCCCTTACCTCGTCGAGCGTGATTACCAGCGGAAACATGATGCGGACATCGCCGTGCATCGCCGCCCTCAACAGAGCCCGAAGCTGAGTCTTGAACAACTCGGGCTCGTCGAGACACATTCTGATCGCGCGCCAACCGAGGAACGGGTTGGGATCGGTAGGATATCCGCCCACTGGCAGTTTGTCCCCGCCGACGTCGAATGTCCGGATGACAACCGGACGCCCGCCAAACGCCTCGACGACGTGTTTGTAGGCGCGATACTGCTCGTCTTCGTCTGGCATCGTAGCGCGCCCGACCACGAGAAACTCGGTGCGCATCAATCCAACGCCCTCGGCTCCGCTTCGTGCGGCAAACTCGGCCTCTTCGGGAAGATCGACGTTGGCGCGCAGTGTTACCCAGTGCCCGTCGAGCGTCACCGAATCGGCCGTGGCAATCGCCTGG
>DASQPS010000137.1:0-5283 GCA_035643845.1 Gemmatimonadaceae bacterium
ATGAGCGCGTTGAGCTGAGCGCCCTTCGGGACTTTGGGTTTCGTCTCAGGCACGATCAACAACGCATTTGCCTTCGCCATCGAGGTGAGCGCTCCCGAGCTCTGATGACCGGTGAGACGCGCGGTGAGCGACCCGTCTTCCCGGCGCTTCACGCATGCGCGGAGAAAGTGTGTGAGCCGCGCGTTGATTTTCACTTCTTCTTCAAGGGTAACGGTGACCGTGCGGCGGAAGAGAGAATGGTGGCCCTGCATCTTTCGCAGCGCCGGGCGGACAAAAAGCTCGAAGCTCACCATCGCGGAAACGGGATTTCCCGAGAGACCGAGCCACGGCACCTCCTTGAGTATTCCGAAGGCGAGCGGCGCACCCGGTCGCATTTTCACTTTCCAGAATTTCTGCGTCCCTCCGAGCGCCGCGAAAACGTCGCGAGTGTGATCGAGGTCACCGACGGACACGCCTGCTGACGTTATGATGATGTCGCAACCCGCGGCGGCGGCGTCCAACTTTCGTCGCAGCGAAGCTTTGGTATCGCTTGCTATTCCGAGGTCCTGCGGGATGCCACCCGCGACTCGCGTCAACGCGTCGAGCGTGTAACTGTTGGTCGAGACTATCCTTCGGGCCGCCGCTACCTCCTCGAATTCGTCGATGTCGACGAGCTCGTTGCCTGAGCTTATGAGCGCGACCGTCGGACGGCGGAAAACCCGAACTTTCGCAATTCCGCTCGACGCGAGAACGCCGACGAGCGCGGGTTTTATTGGCGACCCACGACGGGCGAGTATGTCTCCTCGCTGATAGTCCTCACCGGCCTCGCGGATGTTCTTCCACACGTCGCGAGCTTGCCTGATCTCGACCTTCCCCGCTCCGCCATCCGTGTCCTCTTTGCGGATGACAGTGTCGGCTCCCGCTGGAATCGGCGCTCCCGTCATGATTCGCATCGCTTCACCACGCTTGATCGGCCGCGGCGCAAATTCGCCGGCAGCAACGGTAGCGACGACCCGCAACTTCACGGGCTCACCCGTCATCACGGGAGTGATGTCCGCTGAACGAACCGCGTAGCCGTCCATCGACGAATTGCTCCACGGAGGCATAGTCACGGTCGCTGACACATCCTCGGCCAGAACGCGGCCAAGCGACTGCCTTAGCGGCACCGTTTCCTCGGGCAGCGTTTTTATTTCGGCGAGGATTCGCTCGCTTGCCTCGGTGACGCTCAGCACAAGGGCGTCAGTGCTCGCGGTACGCGGCAAGCGACTCCGCGATCTGATCGGCGATGTGCGTCACAGTCGACCCCGGCGTCGTAGTGTTGTTGGCAAGAATGCTGAAGATGAGTCGCTCGCCATCAGCGGTCGTCACGTAACCGGAGAGCGATCGCGCTTTGGCGAGCGTTCCGGTTTTGGCGTGTACGTTTCCCTCGGCCGGCGTTCCCTTCATGCGGTCCTGGATAGTGCCGTCGACTCCGGCAATTGGCAGCGCATTATACCATGTCGCGAAGGCAGTGTCCGCCTGGATCTTGTCCAGCACCCGCACGATCGTCTCCGGCGTGAGCAGATCCTGATCGGAGAGACCGCTTCCGTCGCGTATCACGAATCCGTCGGGCTGCACGCCCCAGGCGAGCAGCTGCTGCCCTACGATCTTTCGCGCACTGTCGGCGGTGCCGAGTCCGCCGCGTTCGAGTCCGATGGTGCGGAGGAGTATTTCCGCGATCTGATTCTGCGACGGCTTGAGCAGCGCCGGCAGAATGTCTCGAAGCGGCGGAGAGAAAAGCACGAACAGCGTATCCATCTTCAACGGGGTCGGGAGGATGCTGTCGATCACGCTGTCCTCGACGGTGATGCCCTTGCGAACGAGCGCCGCGCGAAAAGCATCGAGGTACGTCTTACCCGGATTTTTTGACGGGCCGGAAAACAAGCTGTCGCGCACGGTGTCCGGCGGAGGCCGCAGCGTAGTCGGCGCCATTCCTTCGTTGAAGTACAGCTCGTCGACGCCGGCCCCGTAGTACTCGCCCAGGTCGTCCCACTCCCAACCATACCCGTAGATCGAATCCGGGAACGCGTTTTCGATGCGCGCCAGCGAGCCGCCAATCTGTCTGATCCCGTGCGCGCGAACCGAATCCGCGAGATCGTCCATTACTGTCGTTGCGGTGCCTCGCATTCTGTCGCTGACCGTCGGGTCTCCACGTCCGATCACGAGCAAGTCGCCGTCGAGAAGCGAGTCGCGCACCTCACCATCTGTGAGAAAGATGGTGCGGTACCGGTAGTCCGGACCCAGGAGCGTGAGTGCGGCTGCGCTCGTGATGATTTTCATGTTCGAGGCAGGCATGAAAAGCTTGCCGGCGTTCTTCGAATACAGAGTGTCACCTGTGCGCGGGTTTACGATCAGCACTCCCCACTGCGCACTTCGGAATTCCGACTGCGACGTCAGCGAGTCGATTTCGTGCCTGAGGTCGACGCGCGGGGGCGCGAGGTGAGCGGTTTGCATAACTGTCACGCAGCCAGTGACGGCAAACGGCAAGATAGCGCCGAAAAGGCCGCGAACGCAGCCACGTTTCATACGTGCACGCACTTCTTTAATTACTCCCTGCTGTAGGTTGCGCTGAGGCTGTCGTCTTCTCCGACAGTTACGCGAACGACGGTCGCGGGCTTTGGCAGCCCCTTCGATACTTTGTCGAAAATGAATCGAGCGAGGTTCTCGCCGGTCGGCACCAGCTTGCCGTCACCGAACTCGGCCACGTCGAGGTTAATGTTGCGGTGGTCGAATCGCTCTTTGACTTCCTTCCGCAGAATCTCGTCGAGCACGCCCAGGTCGACGACGAATCCGGTGACTTCGTCGATCGGCCCCGCGACGGTGACATCGCACACGTAGCTATGGCCGTGGTAGTTGGGCCACGCGCACGCACCGAACGTGCGCACATTTTTTTCGTCGCTCCAGTCCGGGCGACTGTAGCGATGCGCGGCGGAGAAAGCGATTCGTCTGGTAAGGGAAGCACTCGGCATCGCTGGTAATTTGCTCAATCCACCGGTCGGCTGCCGGACCCGCGGGTACCAGGTACTGGGTACCTGGTACCGCTTTTCGAATCAATGCTCGTCGTTCAACACATTAGGCGTGACGTCCGCCCCGCTCACTCCCTCTGGCGTCGGCGATTCCGGCGGGACCCACGGAATGGCATCGGCAATCGACTCCTGAACGTTCGTAGTACCAAACAGCTCGGCGTGCAGATCTTCGTGCAGATGCTCGGCTTCGGGATCCTCCGATCGGGCATGGTCGCCGAGCAGAATGCCCTCGTGGCGAAATTCGTCTACAAGGTGCTCGTCGATCGCTTCCGGACTTTCGGCGCGGCGGATCGGGTCCACTAAAAGATCGTTCTTGAGTTTCGTGATTCCGACGAGGTCAGTCACCACTCGCTCGATGATGCGGAATTCTTCCTCTGTTCCCACCCTGCCGGAGAGCTGTACTACTCCGCTCCGTACGGCTACATCGACGTCGTTGGGATCGAACGCCAGCTGCTCGTTCAGGCGATCGCGAACCAGCGCTCGAATCTCACCGTCGGTCAGCTCGTCGATTGCGCGGATATCTTCGTAATCCTTCTCCACCGTTCCTCCGAGTCCGCCGCTTGGGCGGTTGGCGTTACTGGAAGAACAGCAATGAAGCGCCGAGCGTCAAAGCCCGATTGTTCTTCCAGAATGAGCGAGCCTGATTCGGTGGAACCGCCGACCCCGAGCCTGTGTTGAGGTAGTACGCGGAGGGATACTTCAACTGATACAGGTAATCGCCCCAATCCGCGCGCAGCTGGAATCGGCCGCCCGGCACGTACCGCAGGCCGCCGCCGAATGAAAATGCAAAGGGGGTGCCGAACGTGTAGGGATCGGGTTTCACCGCGCAGCTGCAACTCGCGATTCCGGCGCCGACGTTCAATACAGGGATGAAGTGATGGTAGCTCTTTTGTCCCGTGAGGTTCAGCGTGAGATCGACGTCATAGAGGTTGAGCGAGACATTTTGCTTGGCGAGGTGCATTGCGGCCCCAGTCTTCGTTGGATCGATTGGGAATCGCTCGCTGTTTACGTGCGACCAGCGTGCGGTTAGAAGCGCTGGTCCGCCGACGTGTATGTCGTAGCGCAGTCCGTACATTGGGCCACCGCGCGGCGCCACACCGATGATGTCCTGGCCGGCATTGAAACGTCCGCCGAAGAAAGTCAGCTCCTGCTTGGTCTCGACGTCGCGGTATGGACTGTTTTCGGGAAGGTGACCGACTTGCGCGCGCGCGGATGTAGCCATTACTGCAAGTGCAAACGCGCCAAATAAATGCTTCACTAATCAACTCCAAGATTGACGCCGCTCATCTCTCGCGGCTGCTCGATGCCGAGCATGGATAATATAGTTGGCGCCACATCACACAGAGCTCCGCCTGGTCTCAATCGCTGCTCCTGATCCCAATCCACGATCACGAAAGGCACCGGATTGGTCGTGTGCGCCGTATGCGGCCCACCAGTCTCCGGATCGATCATCATCTCGGCGTTGCCGTGGTCCGCTGTGACGATGAGACGTGTTCCCGCTTTCTCCGCCGTCTCGAGAACGCGTGACAGGCAGCGGTCGACAGTCTCGACTGCCTTGATCGTCGCTGGAATCGATCCGCTGTGACCAACCATGTCCGCGTTCGCGTAGTTGCAGAGAATGAAATCCTGATCGCGTGATGAGATACCCTTGCACAGCGCTTCTGTTACGCCATCTGCACTCATTTCCGGCTTGAGATCGTACGTCGCCACTTTCGGGCTCGGCACGAGCACCCGGCTCTCTCCCGGATACGGTTGTTCGACGCCGCCGTTAAAGAAGTAAGTCACGTGCGGGTACTTCTCGGTTTCCGCAGTCTTCAACAACGACAATCCGTTCGCCGATAGAACCTCGGCGAGGATGCGCGCCATGGACGTTGGCTCGAACGCGACGGGTACGTCGAAAGTCTTGTCGTAGTTCGTCAGCGTCGTAACCGATACTTTCGGCGCGCCTGAAACATCGAATCCGTCAAAAGCCGGGTCGATGAGCGAGCGCACGATCTGCCGCATTCTGTCAGACCGATAATTGAAGCCGATCACCGCATCTCCATCGCGCATCGGCGCGACTGGCCGGCCGTTTTGCGTGACGACGACCGGCAGCATGAACTCGTCCGTCTTGCCCGATTCGTACGCCTCGCGAATTGCGTTGATCGGGTCCGTGACGGTTGTCCCCTTTCCATCTACAATGGCGCGGTAAGCGAGCTCGGTGCGGTCCCAGCGGCGGTCGCGATCCATCGCGTAGTAG
>DASQPS010000138.1:0-2821 GCA_035643845.1 Gemmatimonadaceae bacterium
GAGCTCAAAGCTTCTGATGTCGGTCCCCGTCGCTGAAACGGCGGTGGCCAGGTCGGCGTAGAGTCCGCGACGATCGGTCGCTTCGAGCGCGAGACGAACCATGAATTTCTCGCCCTCGAGCTCCTTCCAATCTATCTCGAGCCGCCGCTCCGGCTCTTGCACGAGCATGAGAAGATTGGGACAGTCCGACCGGTGAATGCTTACGCCCCGCCCTCTTGTTACATACCCCACAACCGGGTCTCCGGGCACCGGCTGACAACATTGGGCGTAGCGAACCATCAGACCATCGACGCCCTGAATGCGCACGCCTTTTGGCGCGCCGCGGACTCGATCCACGAGCCAGTCGAGTGGGCCTGGCTTAACCGCTTCCGGGGACGTTTCCGTATCCGGATAAAGCTCCTTCAGAACCTGCGATACGTTGATGTCTCCCTGACCGATCGATGCAATGAGGTGATTGACATCGGTGAGATGCAGCGCCTTCGACACTCTCAAGAGCTCTGAGTCCTCCGTCTTCCCCAGCCGGCGACGCTTCACCTCACGATCGAGAATCTCGCGACCGAGCTTGATCGAAGTATTCTGCTCCTCGATGCGGAGCCGCTGCCTGATCTTGTGACGCGCGCGGCCCGTCCGCACGTGCGCGAGCCAGTCCCTGCTCGGCTTAGCCGACGGCGAAGTAATGATCTCGACCGTCTCCGAGTTTTTGAGCTCGCGCGCGAGGCTTGCGATGCGGCCGTTAATGCGCGCGCCCTGGCAATGCAGTCCCACCTCCGTGTGCACCGCGAAGGCGAAGTCGATCGGAGTCGCGCCCTTGGGGAGCTGGATGACGTCGCCGGTCGGCGTGAAGACGAAAATTTCGTCCTGATAGAGATCGAGCTTCAGGAACTCGAGGAATTCGTCGGGCGTCTTTGCGTCCAGCTGCAGCTCGAGAACCTGCCTGAACCACTGGAGCGCGCGATCGAGCTCGTCGGCGCTCTTCGATTCTTCCTTGAATCTCCAGTGCGCCGCGATTCCATACTCCGCGGTGCGGTGCATCTCACGCGTTCGAATCTGGATCTCGAACAGCTGCTTGTTGGGCCCGAAGACCGTCGTGTGCAGCGACTGATAGCCGTTCGATTTAGGCTGCGCGATGTAATCCTTGATTCGTTCCTGCAGCGGCGTGAACTGATCGTGAATGACGCCGAGTGCGTGGTAGCAATCGGGAACGGTGTTCACGGTGACGCGCACGGCGAGAAGGTCGTAGATCTCCTCGTACGGCTTGTCCCACTTCTTCATCTTCTTGGCGATCGACCACAGGTGCTTCGGCCGTCCGCTGACTTCCACGCTCGCGATCCCCGCCGCCTTCAGATGCTTTTCGAGCGGCTCCTTGAGCTGGGCGATCGACTTCTCCCTTTCCGCGCGGCGCGTCGCGACCTTTTTTGCGAGCGTCTTGTATTCCGATGGTTCGAGGTGTTTGAAGGCGAGGTCTTCGAGCTCCCACCGTACCTTCGCCATGCCGAATCTGTGCGCGAGCGGAGCATAGAGATCGCGCGTCTCCTGCGCGATGCGTTTCTGGCGCTCCGCGGGAAGGAACTCGAGCGTCCGCATGTTGTGAAGCCGGTCCGCGAGCTTGATGAGAATCACGCGAGCGTCCCTGGCAATCGAGAGCAGCAGCTTGCGATAGTTCTCGACCTGCCGCTCCTGCGACGAATTGAGGGGCAGGTGCCCGATCTTCGTGAGTCCGTCGACGATCTCGGCGATTTCCTTTCCGAATTCGGCCTCGATATCCTCGATCGTGATGTCGGTGTCTTCGACGACATCATGGATGAGTCCGCTGGCAACGGTGACCGAGTCGAGCTGGAGGTCGACCAGGATTTTCGCGACCTCGACGCAATGCGAAACGAAGTTTTCACCAGAGAGCCTCTTCTGGCCCTCGTGGGCCCGCTCGCTGAAGTTATAGGCGCGCGCCAGCAGCGTCCGGTCCAGCCTCTCCGGAAGGCCCTCCTTGATCCACGCCGGGATGGTCTCTTTCTCCTTCACCGCGCCAGCTGTCACAGCAGTCCCGCCTCCGCGAAGCTTATGTAGCGTCCCCTCCCGATAATAACGTGATCCTGAACCGGGATGTCGAGTACCTTTCCCGCCTGCGCGAGCTGTTCTGTTACTACCCTGTCGTCGGGCGAAGGTGTCGGATCGCCGCTCGGATGGTTGTGAACCAGAATGATCGCGGCCGCCCGTTCCGCGATCGCCTCGCGAAACACTTCTCGCGGATGTACGAGCGACGAATTCAGAAGACCGCGAGTGATCGTGATGTCGCGCTCCAGCCGGTGCTGTGAGTCGAGAACAGCGACGTGAAATTCCTCCACCGGCAAATCCTCGAGCCGCTGCGCAAAGATCTCGAAGACATCCCGCGGCCAGCGTACGGCTGCGCCTTCCTGACGTTCTTCAGCGGCCATGCGCCGACCAAGCTCGAGCGCGGCGTGGATACTTACCGCACGAGCCGTTCCCACCCCGGTGACGCTGGTGAGAGTCGCGACAGGTTGCGTAGCGAGCAATCGCAGCGACCCACGGCAGGTCGCGAGGATCTCCTGACCGATCCCGAGCGCGGATCGGCCTTCAGAGCCGCTGCCCAAAAGAATTGCGATGAGCTCGCTAGAGCTGAGCGCGTGAGCGCCGTGCGTTCGCAGTCGTTCGCGAGGGCGTTCCGCGGTTGGCAGTTCGCGTATCGTAAGGGCCATCGTTTCTCTCCTGGTCGGCGGGATCCGAGAGAATCGCGGAGATCGAGGGTCGGCGCGGCACCGACGGGTCGCGGCCATAATCGCGGCCGTGCCACACCGAGCGCATTGTG
>DASQPS010000139.1:0-8875 GCA_035643845.1 Gemmatimonadaceae bacterium
GCCGTAACTATAACGGTCCTAAGGTAGCGAAATTCCTTGTCGGGTAAGTTCCGACCTGCACGAATGGCGTAACGACTTGAGCACTGTCTCGACCACGTGCTCGGCGAAATTGCAGTCTCGGTGAGGATTCCGAGTCCCCGCAGCAGGACAAAAAGACCCCATGCACCTTTACTGCAACTTGTCATTGCTCGTTGCACGGTGCTGTGTAGCATAGGTGGGAGCCGTTGATCCCTGGGCGCTAGCCTAGGGGGAGGCAACAGTGAAATACCACCCTGCGCCGTGCGACGTGCTCACCAGAGCGAGGCAAACCCTCCTTGGGACCGTGGCAGGCGGGCAGTTTGACTGGGGCGGTCGCCTCCGAAAGAGTAACGGAGGCGCGCGCATGGTGCCCTCAGTGCGGTCGGTACTCGCACGCAGAGAGTGTAACAGCAGAAGGGCGCTTAACGGTGAGACCGACAGGTCGAGCCGATACGAAAGTAGGCTGTAGTGATCCGGTAGCCCCGCGTGGGCGGGCTATCGCGCAACGGATAAAAGGTACGCTGGGGATAACAGGCTTATCGCGCCCGAGAGTTCACATCGACGGCGCGGTTTGGCACCTCGATGTCGGCTTATCACATCCTGGGGCTGGAGCAGGTCCCAAGGGTCCGGCTGTTCGCCGGTTAAAGTGGTACATGAGCTGGGTTCAGAACGTCGTGAGACAGTTCGGTCTGTATCCGCTGTGGGCGTTGGAAGATTGAGGGGCGCGGACCCTAGTACGAGAGGACCGGGTCGGATTGCCCGCTCGTGTACCGGCTGTGGTGCCAACTGCAGCGCCGGGTAGCGAGGGCAAGCGCAGATAACCGCTGAATGCATCTAAGTGGGAAGCTGCCCCCAAGATGAATCTTCCCTGGAGCCTTGAGCTCCCTGAAGGGCCGGGAGAGACCATCCCGTCAAGAGGTCGCACGTGGACGTCGGGCAACCGATTTCAAGCGAAGCGATCCTCATCGCCCGTGAGGCTTGATCTCCTTATATGGTTCGAGTTTTCCTTGTAGTTCACTCGAACCGACTAGCAGTAACCAAGCGATCTAACGGTTGATTCGAACGTCACACGATCACGCTACTATCCAAAGTCATTTTTGAAATTCGCTGGCGACTAGAGCGTAGGGGCCACACCCGTTCCCATTCCGAACACGGTCGTTAAGCCCTACAGCGCCGATGGTACTCCGTCCGAGAGGATGCGGGAGAGTAGGCCGTCGCCGGCACTCAATTAAAAAGCCGACCAGATACTGGTCGGCTTTTTAGTTTTTGCGCAATCTCTCTCGATCGTCTTGATTGTATCTTCACCGCATCGAGATCACTGGGGTGTAGGTCAATTGGCAGACCGCCGGACTGTTAATCCGGAAGTTGCAGGTTCGAGTCCTGCCGCCCCAGCTTCGCAAGTATCTTGTTGGATGCCCAAGGCCGGAATCGTCACTGTCGTCGGCAAACCCAACGTAGGCAAGTCCACCTTGCTCAATCGCATCGTTGGGCAGAAGCTGAGTATCACGAGCCCCAAGCCCCAGTCAACCCGCGACCGGGTGGTCGGCATCCACACCGCCGACAATGCACAGATGGTGATACTCGATACGCCGGGACTGCTAAATCCACGTTACCCGTTGCAGCAGGCGATGCGCTCGGCCGCGCTCGGCGCCCTGCGCGACGCCGACGTAGTGATCTATCTCGGTGACGCAACTGAAGGCACGCCACCACCCCTCGCAGAGGCGGCGCAGATCGAGGAGCCATTACGCGCCGCCGTCATCGTCGCACTCAATAAAGCGGACTCGCTCGCGATGGCGCGTCGGGCCGAGTTGTCTAGTCATCAAGGTGTGGTGCTCGTATCGGCTCTGACCGGCGACGGAGTTAGCGAATTGATGACACGTGTCGCGGTAGCGCTGCCCGAGAGCCCGTTTCTTTATCCTGAGGACGAGATCAGCACGCAGCCGGTCCGATTCTTCGTGGCCGAACTAGTGCGCGAAACGGTGCTCGAGCAACTTCACGACGAGGTTCCTTACAGCGTTGCAGTGCAAGTGGAGGAATTCCGCGAGGACCGCTCGCCTCTCTACATCCGCGCGGTAATTTACGTCGAGCGCGACAGCCAGAAAGCGATCGTGATCGGGAACAAGGGAGCGCAAATCAGAAAGGTCGGGGAATCGGCGCGCAAGAAAATCGAGCTGTTTGTCGGGGCGAAAGTCTATCTCGATCTGTGGGTGAAAGTTCTCGCGAACTGGCGAAAGAATCCTCAAAGTCTGTCGAGGTTCGGTTATCAACTTGCTACAGGGAATGCAAAATGAGTTTGTCTCCACGGCTTCTGGAAATTCTCGTCTGCCCGAAGTGCAAGAGCGACCTCGAGTATCGTGAGGAGGAACAGGCTCTCATTTGTCACACATGCCGGCTACGCTACGCAGTGCGCGACGACATTCCCATAATGCTGATAGATGAGGCGACTCCTTTTTAGTCTCGCATGCACTTGTCTCGCCGCCGGCGCCGATGCGCAATCGGTTTCGAACGGCAGCGAAGGTGCCCTGTTCCTTCTTCTCCCGACCGGTGCACAGTCCGTCGGAATGGGTCAGGCGATGGTTGCGGGCAAACCGGGCAGCGAAGGAATCTGGTGGAATCCGGCGTCTCTTGGCGGTCAGGACAAGAAGGAGCTAGCGATTCATTACTCCAGAACGCTCTCGGGTATAAACGACGCGTTCTCCTTCGTCATTCCGAAGCGATCCTTTGGAGTGATGGCGCTATCCCTCAGTGTTCTGGACATTGGGGACCTTCAGCTCACTGATGAGAATAACCAGCCAATCGGTGTCGCGTTCCCGCGGGATGTAGTTCTAGCGGGAACATACGCGAGTCACGTCACAGACCGTCTCGACGCGGGTTTCAACTACAAAATCGTACAGCTGCGCGAAGACTGCTCAGGCGAGTGTGCCACAATTGGGCCTGAAGTTGAAAGCACGCGAGCAATGGATCTCGGCGTGCAGTACCGCACGCACGTGTTCGCGCCACTTACATTTGGCGCGGCGATTCGAAACCTCGGAGGCAAACTCAACTCGCAGCAGACGAACCAGCGGGATCCGCTGCCGACGCAAGTGGAGCTTGGCGCCATGTACCGACTCAAGTTTCTCGACCGGTACGTGAAGGACACTGAATTGCGCGCGTCCGGAAGTTATGTCGATACGCGATCGTTTGGAGGCAAGTCTGTCCGATTCGGCACGGACGTCGTCTACCAGGGGACTGTGCACCTTCGCGCTGGATATGTTGGACACGATCGGCGTGGCGATGCAACCGCCTCACTCGGCTTTGGACTCCAGAGCGGATCCTTTGTATTCGACATTGCGCGCACGTTCGGTGGAATCCCGGCCGAGAACGGCCAATCGCCGGTCTGGATCTCGCTGAGATATCTGTTTTGAAATGGCGCCGCGGCGCTGGAAGGAAGCTCTTTTTCTCGAGCCTGGTCTTCGCTCCGCTTGCAGTGCTGAGTCGCGTGTTCGGCGCGGCGCCTATCGTGGTGTTCATCCTCAGCGCCATCGCGATCATCCCGTTGTCGGCTGTGCTCGGCGTGGCGACGGAGTCGGTCTCAGAACACACGAGCCCCGCGATCGGCGGCGTACTGAGCGCAACCATGGGCAACCTGGCGGAGCTGATAATCGCGACGGCGGCTCTTCGCGCCGGGCTGATAAGCCTCGTCAAAGCATCCATAACGGGGTCCATTCTTGGCAACCTTCTTCTCGTCCTCGGGATCGCGCTGTTTGCCGGCGGGATAAAGTTCAAGACCCAGCGATTCAATCGAACTCTCGCTGGGCACAGCACCACTGTGCTTCTCATCGCGGTCTTCGGGCTAGCGGTACCGGCGCTCTTTTTCAGCCTGCATCCCGACCCGCAGCGCGTGGCCACAGTGAAGATGTCACACTATGTGGCGTTCCTTCTTATCCTGGGTTACGTGGCCTGGCTCGTGTTCTCCCTGTGGACGCATTCGTCTACATTTGCCTCGGAAAAGCACGATCCGGCCGTGACTGTAGCCCCAAAATGGTCGTCAAAGATGGCGATCGTTATCCTCCTCCTCAGCGCCGGCTCGATCGGGGTTGTGGCGGAGGTACTTGTGTCGGCCACCGAAGACGCGGTGAAGGTGCTTGGCCTGTCGGAATTCTTTGTCGGCCTTATCCTGATCCCCATCATCGGCAACGCGGCCGAGAATAGCTCTGCGATAATCATGGCGGTGCGGAATCGGATGGACCTCGCACTCAACATCGCCGTCGGGTCGAGTATTCAAGTGGCGCTGCTCATCGCGCCGCTGTTGGTTCTTCTTGGAATGGCGTTTCATCAGCCAATGGATCTCGCTTTCACCACGATGGAAGTGGCGAGCATCGCGCTGGCGGTGGCAGTGACGTCATCAGTGATCAGAGATGCGGAATCGAATTGGCTCGAGGGGGCGTTCCTGCTCCTGGCGTATGCAGTATTGGGAGTGGCGTTCTTTTTCTTCTGACAAAGCAGAATCACCGGCGACCGGAAAAACGATTTGCAGCAGCCGAACGCGATACGCTTCTCCCCCGACGACGCTTCCCTCCCGGCGTACATAAGCGCTTGGATCACCGCGCAGGAGGCTTCGGTCGTCACATTGAGCTCGGGTGACGAGCTGATGTCAATCGGCCTTCGTGCGCGGCCCCGCTTCGTGATCTTCGATGCGCGGAACGAGAGTAACTCGGTGCTCGCAGCACTGCACAGAGTGAAGAAGGATTCCTATACAGGTGTGGTGCCCTGCGCGGTCCTCTGCAGCAAGAAATCCGACGCGCTCTCCGCGGCCTTCGACGCCGGGGCGGACGAAGTGATTCGGGACGGGATGCCAGGACCCGAAGCCGTGCGCCGCCTCGACGCGATGTTGATTCGCTCTGAGCGTGATCTCATCGTTCATCCATCGACGCGTCTCGCGGGCACATCAGCCATTGAGGCGGAAATTGGCAGGCGGTTGGCACTGGGCGATTACTTCGCGGTTTGTTACGCCGATCTCGACCACTTCAAGGAATTCAACGATCGCTACAGCTATAACGAAGGCGATCGGGTTATCCGCATTCTGGCCAAGCTGCTGCACGACGTGGTCAAGGGTACCTGCGGCGAAAACGGATTCATTGGACACATCGGCGGCGACGACTTCATTTTCATCATCCCGTATAACTCCATTCCTTCGGTGTGCGGTGAAATCGTGGCGACCTTCGATCTCCTCGCACCCTACCAGTATTCCGAGCAGGACAGGCGTGCAGGGTATTTCTTCGGCAAGGACCGACGGGGACATCTAGACCGAGTTCCGCTCATGACGCTTTCCATCGGCGTCGTCACCAACCTTCGCCGCACATTGACCTCGGCACGTCAGGCAAGCCAACTTGCCACTGAGATGAAGACCTACGCGAAAAGCCTTCCAGGCTCAGTTTATACTGTCGATCGACGGAGTGACGAGCGCGTCACGCCGCAAGAGCCGTTGCCGGCAATCCGCGACGTGCGAAAAATCGGAGAGGCTGAATGAACGTAAGCTGTCCCGATTGCCGATCGATTTTTCGGGTGGATCCCGCCAAGGTTCCTCCGGCCGGAGTGCGCGCGCGCTGCTCGGTGTGTAGCGGCGTGATCTCAATTCCGGCACCGACAGGGCAGAACACCCCGGCATCTGGAACGGGCACATCGCGACCTTCCTCCGAATCGCCACAGGCGAGTAGTCAAACACCGCAGCCTACACAAAGCGGTTGGGACAC
The DNA here is from genome assembly GCA_035643845.1 of Gemmatimonadaceae bacterium. Lineage (GTDB taxonomy): Bacteria > Gemmatimonadota > Gemmatimonadetes > Gemmatimonadales > Gemmatimonadaceae > UBA4720. Next base: position 5,751 of record DASQPS010000139.1, read on the forward strand.
CGCCGGTTTTGCGCAGCCCGTCGACCGCGGACTCTCGTCGACATCCCCGCGCCGGGCGGCGCCGCCATCGCCGACGCCCAGTCGCTCCATTGAGACATCCGGCGCAGTACGCCCAGCCGAGGTTTCACCGGATAGACCCAGCGTCGCGGCGACCGCAACGCCGCCGTCACCCGCATCGGCATTGCCCGAATTCATCCCGCCACCGCCTATTCCTCCGTTCAAACCGGCAACATCTTCGGCGGCGATGTCAACTCCGACCGCGGGCTCGTTTTCGAGTCCAGCACCGACGCCCTTCGTCCCGTCAGCTCCTCGGAGTCCGATCGGCACGCCGCCTTCGGCAGCGCCTTCTGCGCCTGCGACGCCGAGTCGACCCGCGAGTCCGGAGTCAGGTGCTCGCCGTCCGCTGAATCCGTTTCTTTCCAAAGATCCGAACCAGCGGGCAAAACGGCTCGCGCGGGCGTTGGTCTCCGACATAATCACCTACCATCCCGCCAAACACGCTGAGGGTCTTCGAGACGGAACGCTCAAGCAGCTGTTTCGAGAGGAGATAAAAAAGAGCTTCGAAGAGTATATTGCGCAGGTGGGACAGCAGCTCGCCGAGAGCACCACTTATTTCCAGGAAGCGCTGAACGAAGTTCTCGGTGCGGGCAAAAAAATCTTCTAGGGTTTCGAGGACAGCGAGAAAATGGCGGAAAGTGAACGCAGCCGCGGTCTCAAGCAGACTGGAGAAAGGCTCGCGGAGTTGCGGAGGTATCTTTGACATCGACGGGAAGCGCGCTCGGCTGACCACGCTCGACGCCGAGATGGCCGACCCAGGCTTCTGGAGCAGCCAGGAGAAGGCGCAAGCAACGCTGCAGGAAGTGAAGACCCTCCGCACCTGGCTCGAACCCTATGACAAGCTGAATGGCCGAATCTCGAGCGCACTCGAGCTCGATGAAATGATTCAAGAGGGCTCCGAGCCCGAAATGGAGCGGGAGCTCGACAAAGAGGCGGCGCAGCTTCGAGAGGAGATGGATTCCTTTGAGGTCAGGTCTCTGCTCAGGGGTCCTGACGATTTTCGCGATGCACAACTTGAAATCAGTGCGGGCGCCGGCGGTACCGAAGCGCAGGACTGGGCACAAATGCTCATGCGGATGTACGTGCGCTGGGCCGAGCGACGCGGCTTCGACGTTTCGGTGCTCGACGAAAGTGAAGGCGAGGAAGCCGGGATCAAAGGTGCCGTGCTGGAGATACGCGGTCAGTATGCATATGGCTTTTTACGGCCGGAGACCGGCGTCCATCGACTCGTTCGCATCTCACCGTTCGATGCGAACGCCCGGAGGCACACCAGCTTTGCGTCGGTGTTTGTGTATCCCGTCGTAAACGAAGAGATCAACATCGAAATTCGCGAGGAAGATTTGCGAGTCGATGTCTATCGAGCTTCCGGTGCCGGCGGACAACACGTGAACAAGACAAGTTCCGCCGTGCGAATTACCCACCTACCGACCAACACGGTTGTCGCCTCGCAGCAGGAGCGGTCGCAGTTCAAGAACAAGTCGACAGCGATGAAGATGCTCAAGAACAAGCTGTATCAGGCTGAAATCGAGCGGCGCGAGGCGCACAAGGCAGAACTCGATTCAACGAAATCTGACGTCAGCTTCGGCAGCCAGATCCGCAGTTACGTATTTCAGCCATACACAATGGTGAACGATCACCGCACCGAGCTCAAGATTCCCGACGTGCAAAAAGTGATGGACGGCGCAATCGACCCGTTCATCGAAGCTTACCTGAAGCAGGGCGGCGGCTCGGCGACGGCGGCGGCGTGACGGAGGAGTTGAATTTCGTTCTCCAGGCTCGCCGCGAAAAGCTCGAAGCCCTGGAGGCGGCGGGCATAGCGCCGTACGCGTACACGTTCGATCGCCAACATTCAGCAGCTGACGCTCATTCGCTGATCGGAAACGCCAACGAAGGGCCCGCGGTCACGCTCGCGGGCCGTCTTGTCGCGTGGCGCTCACACGGCAAGACGACGTTCGCGCATCTCGCAGACTCCACCGGAAAGATTCAACTCTACTTCAAGAAAGATCAGCTGGGCGAAAAAATGTACGCCGTGCTCGATCACTTCGATCTTGGAGACATCATCGGCGTCCATGGACCACTTTTTCGAACGAAAACGGGTGAAGCAACGATTCGCGTCGACAAGGTCGAGCTCCTCGCCAAGTCTCTTCGTCCGCTGCCGTTCGGAAAGGAGGAGGAAGTAAACGGACAGCTGCTGCGTCACTCAGGATTCGCCGATCCCGAGCAGCGCTACCGACAGCGTTACGCTGACCTGGCCGTTCATCCGGAGGTCAGGGCACTTTTCGTCGCCCGCTCGCGCATGATCACTTCCATGCGCTCTTTTCTGGATGAGCGCGGGTTTCTGGAGGTAGAAACACCGATTCTGCAACCTCTTTACGGCGGGGCGGCGGCGCGACCGTTCACTACGCTGCACAACGCCCTCGACATGCCGCTGTTTCTGCGCATTGCCGACGAGCTCTATCTCAAAAGGCTCGTAGTGGGAGGCCTCGATCGGGTATACGAGATCGGACACGATTTCCGCAACGAAGGCATTGATCGGACGCACAATCCTGAGTTCACGATGCTCGAGTTCTACCAGTCATATGCGGATTACACCAATATGATGGAGCTCGTCGAGCAGCTTTTGGAAAAAGCGGCGGAAGCGGTGCGCAGCGTGCCCGAGATCGCCGTGAACGTTCCGAACTTTCAACGGCCATTCAAGCGCATCGAGTGGATGCCGTCCTTGAATGCGGCGGCTGGAGTTGATGTCGGCTCACTCGCAGAACCGGCGCTGAGATCGTTGGCGCAGCGTGTCGGCGTCGAGAACCAGGAAGCTCTGAGCCGAGCGAAAGTACTCGATGAAATGTTTCAGGCGCTTGTCGAATCCAAGCTGCAGACCCCGACTTTCGTAGTCGATTATCCCGTGGAGCTCTCACCGTTGGCCAAGCCAAAGCGTGGGAACCCGGCTCTAACGGAGCGCTTCGAGCTGTTCGCGAACGGGAAGGAGATGGCAAATGCTTTTAGCGAGCTGAACGATCCGCTCGACCAGAGGCGGCGCTTCGAAAACCAGGCAAGACTCAAGGAAGCTGGGG
>DASQPS010000140.1:0-6225 GCA_035643845.1 Gemmatimonadaceae bacterium
TCGACAAGACCATCGCCTCGGTTAGGGCTATCCACCCTTCGCTCAGGAAGAAGCTCGCACCCGCGCGTGCACGGGCGGCGAAGGGGACGCGTATAGTTCGCATCGAACGCAGAGGGAAGCACCAGCTCCTCCGCCTCGACAGCGGTGATACGCTCGTCGTTCATTTCAGGATGAATGGTGACTGGGAGATCGGACGGACCGATGACCATCTCGATCGCTTCGCGCGTGCCGTGATCGATCTTACCGACGGCACTCGGGTCTCGCTTATCGACCGGCGTGCACTCTCGTCGATTACGCTGGATAAGAAAGGCTCATCGTCGCTGCCGAAGCTTGGCATTGAAGCGATCGATCCAGCCCTCGATGCAAAATATCTGTCCGCCGCGCTCAGCCGGAAAAAGATTCCCATCAAGCAGGCCTTGCTTGACCAATCCGTCATCGCTGGACTTGGCAACATCTACGCGGCCGAAGCGCTGTGGGAAGCGGCTCTGGACCCAAGGACACCGGCGGGCGAGGTCGCCGGCGCGAATCTCGAAAGACTGGTTGCGGCGATCAGACTCGTTCTGAGCCCGAGGAACCGGCGCCCCGGACGCTACACGGAGCGCCGCGGTGTCGAGCGATTCGCCGTTTACGATCGGGAAGGAAAGAAATGCCGGCGCTGCGATGGAATCATCGCTCGGATAGTGCAGGGGGGAAGGTCAACCTACTTCTGTCCATCGTGCCAGCTCGATTAATCCATCACTTCGAGTAGCGCTCCTTTGATGTAGCCGGTCTCCGGAATCGTCAGCACCTCCGGATGGTCGAGAGGCTGTCCGGTGAAAGCGCGAATCGCGATGCGCCGCCCGCTATCTGCCGCGGCATCCTGCAGCATCGCAAGAAACAAGTCCTTCGTCAGATGAAAGCTGCAGCTCGCGGTGTAGAGCAGCCCGCCCGGCGCAAGCAGTCGCATCGCGAGCAGATTGATGTCCTTGTAACCGCGAACCGCGCCCGGAATCGCCGCGCGAGTTTTCGCGAACGCGGGAGGATCGAGAACTATCGTGTCGAACGTTATCCCTTCGCGCTCCTTCTCTCTCAAGTAGTCGAAAGCATTGGCTTCGACGAAAGAAATGTTGCCGAGTGAGTTGCGTGCTGCGTTCTCCGCCGCGCGGACGAGCGCCGGCCCCGACGAATCGAGCCCGATCACGTGCGTCGCCTTCCGCGCCAAATGAAGCGCGAACGATCCGTGATAGCTGAAGCAATCGAGGGCTCTGCCGCGCGCAACGGTCCCGACAAAGTGCCTGTTCTCGCGTTGATCGAGAAAGGCTCCCGTCTTCTGGCCGGTCCACGGCGCTGCGAGGAATCTGATTCCGTATTCCTGCACCTCGATTTCGCGGGGCACGTCACCACGAAGCAGGACGGTCTCGCGCTCCAGTCCTTCCTTTCCGCGCAACGGAACGTCGTTCCGGGCAAGGATCCCGTCGGGCTCGACGAGTGACTCCAGGGAATTCAGTATTTCTTCCCGGAAATGCTCCAGGCCGGCGCTCATGAACTGGACAACCAGCCACGATGCATATCGATCGCAAACCAGCGAAGGGCATCCATCGGCTTCGCCATGAACGAGCCTGAACGCGTTCGTGTGATCCTCCAACGGCGTACGTCGCGCGATCGAGGACGCCAACCGCTCGTCCCACCACGCCTGATCGATGACAGCATCCGGGTCGCGATCCAGAAGCCTCAGCGAGATCTCCGACAGCGGGCTCCAGAGCGCCCAGCCCAACGGCTTGCCGCGATTGTCGTGCACGAGCACCGCGCCGGCGTCCATCAGCGGACGCTCGATCACATCGGAGCGGTAGATCCACGGATGGCCCGCGAGCCATCGTCGTGCGCCCTTCACGTTGACACGTGCGACCGTCATGCGGGAGAATGTAATGGCAGCCGCGCGCGCTCCGTACGCTTCTTGCGAAAACCATCGACATGAAAGAATTCCTTCCACTCTCAGCCGGCGCGGCCGCGGCTGGCGGCCTGCTACTCCGCGAGCATAATCTCCGGATGCAGGCCGAGCGCTTGAGTGCGGCGACATTCGAGAGCCTTCTGAAGGCGATCGATGCCAACGACCCCACCACCGGCGCGCACGTCCGCCGCGTCGCGTCCTATGCCCTCGTACTCGCCGAAGCCGCGAACCTCGACGAGCGCACCCGGCGCAGCATCGAGCGCGTCGCGTTGTTCCACGACATCGGAAAGCTCCACGGCGCTCTCACCGATATTTTTCACGACCCCGCCAAGCTGACACCCGAAGAGCGACGCGCGGTGATGACGCATCCGCAGCGTGGTGCGGAGGTGCTTGCGGCATTGACGGCCTTCTACCCCGATCTGGGGAAGGGAGTCGCCGCGCACCACGAGCGCTGGGACGGAAGTGGCTACCCTCGCGGTATCAAAGGACGAAGGATCCCGATTGCCGCCCGGGTGGTCGCGATTGCCGACACCTTCGACGCCATCACCCACCGCCGCCGCTACAGTCACGCGCGAAGCTTCGGCGAGGCGACTCGCGTGATCGCCGATGGTCGAGGTACGCAGTTCGATCCGGATCTGGTCGACGTTTTCCTTGATCCTTCGGTGCGCGCCGACATCGAGAAGGCGATGCGCCGCGCGCACGCGCCGAAAAAACCTGCAGGCAACCGTAGGCGCGGCGAAGTACAGCCCGCGCCGGACGTCAGCTTCCGATGGCGCCCGCGAGAGCGCGGGTCGCGCGCTCGGGATCGTCAGAGTTGAAGATCGCGTTTATGACGGCCACACCGGCAGCGCCGTGAATCCTGATTTGAAGCGCGCGGTCTGCTGTTATTCCACCCACCGCGACAGCTGGCACTTCCACCAGTTTGGCTAGCCGTTCGAAACCGCTTACTCCGATCGCATCGCCCGCATCGTTCTTTGAGTCGGAACCAAACACCGGCCCGATTCCGACGTAGTCACCACCTTTTGCGTTGGCTAGCTCGGCATCGCTGCCAAGTGACGCTCCAATTATGAATCCCTGCGGCGCGAACCTGCGAATTGCCGCGACAGGAAGATCGGCCTCTCCGACATGCACGCCCGCGGCGCCGGCCGCGAGCGCAATATCCGCTCTGTCGTTCACGATCACGGGCACCGCCACTCGGCTCATTATCTGTCTGGTGATCTCCACCACCTCTCGCGGGGTGGCGTTTTTTAGTCGGACCTGAACGCTCGTAGCGCCGCCCCGCACCGCGGCCGCCACACGATCGACGAGCTGCGTTCTCTGGTTCTCTGCGTCGTCCGTGATTGCTACCAGACGCAGGATTTTCGGATCGAGCGTCACCTCACCGCGACGTATGCGCGCGGCTTGTGGATGTGCTGGAAGTTTTTTTCTTCCTGCTCGTCGACGCTGGTTTCGCGGATTTCTTCGCCGCCGGTTTTTTTGCTGAAGCTGTTTTGGTTACTGAGGACTTCGATGTCGTCTTCGACGCCGATTTGGCAGTAGGCTTTGGAGCCGTCGCCATCGCGACTCGCTCTACTCCAGTGTCGCCTGCGAGCTTGCTCGCGCGCACTTCTCTGATCGCAGACGTATGCTCGCCGAGTGTCATCCGAAACTCGTGGTGGCCATCGGGACTCGCCACGAAGTAGAGGTAAGGAACGTTGGCAGGGTTCGCGGCGGCGACGAGACTCGCGACCCCCGGCGACGCGACGGGTCCCGGAGGAAGTCCTTTGTGCACGTAAGTGTTGTACGGTGATTCCACTGCGAGGTCCTTGTACAGAACCCGCCCGACGTGATGGCCCAGCGCGTACTGGACCGTCGGATCTGCCTGCAGAAGCATTCCCTTCCTGAGCCTGTTGTAGTAGACAGCGGCTATCACTGGCCGCTCTTCGGGCAAGCGAGCTTCTCGTTCGACGATTGAAGCCATCGTCACGAGATCGTTTCGATTGATGTTCAACGCGGCTGCCTTTGCATCCCAATCCGGCTTCCACCGGCGCTCGAAGTCGTAGACCATTTCGCGCACTGCCTGTCGCGCCGTCGTCCCGATTGGGAACGCGTACGTGTCAGGAAACAGGTAGCCTTCGAGTGTGGGCGTCGGAATATCGAGTCTCGCGAGAAGTGCCGTGTCGCGGACCGCGACCTGAACCGACTCCACCGGCACCTTGAGAGTGCGGGCCAGGAGCGGCGCGATCTGCGAGACGGTGTAGCCTTCCGGAATCGTGATCGTGTTTACGAGCCCATGCCCGCCGTGGAGCGCACTGATGATGTCGGGCCAGGGAGTTCCGTGTTTCAGCAGGTAGGTTCCCGGCTTGATGTTCCGGTCGCCGCCGGTAAGGCGCGCGTAGATTCGGAACATCTTACGCCAGCCGACGAGATTTGCTTTGGAGAGCGAATCCGCGGCGTCCGCGAAGCTCGCGCCGCGCGGAATGATTACGCGCGTCGAAGTCCCGTACGGTTTTTGTCCGCAGGCGGCAAGCACGAAGCACCCCGCGACAAAAGTCGCGCGGATCTCAGTCCGGAACATTGAGGGCGTTCTGCAGGAGAATCGCCGCCGCGAGTGAGTCGACATCACCCTTTCTGCCCCGCGCGGATTCTCCAAGCTCTTTAAGCGTACGCAATGCTGCCGCCGTGGTGAATCGTTCATCATAGAAACGAACGGGCATACCCGTACGTTTCGCGATTTCCGCTCCCAAAGCGCGTACTTCGCCCGTCCATTCGGTGTCCCTGCCGTCCCCGTCGAGCGGCAACCCCATTACGAAGCCAACCGCACCCAGCTCCGCGGCGCGCGCGAGAATCTTTGTGATTGGGGGTCTTTTGCCCTCGCGGCGGACGATGAACCCGGCCGGAGTGGCGATCATGCCGAGGGGGTCGCTTATCGCCAGCCCGATCCGCTTCCGGCCATAGTCAACAGCGAGAAACCGAGCGAGAGCCGCATTCACCGCTGGCTCCTAGCCCTGCGCCATCTGCGCGAAGAATTCCTTGTTGTTCTTCGACTTGGCCATCTGCCGCAGCAGAAACTCGATCGCTTCGGCTTCCGGCATGTCGGCAAGGAATTGTCTGAGCAGAATCACGCGGTTGATCTCTGCCTGGCTGAGCAGAAGCTCCTCTTTGCGCGTCCCCGAGCGGAAGATGTCGATCGCGGGATAAATGCGCCGGTCGGCGATCTTCCGATCGAGCACGAGCTCCATGTTGCCGGTGCCCTTGAACTCCTCGAAGATCACATCGTCCATGCGCGAGCCAGTCTCTGTTAGCGCGGTCGCGATTATCGTCAGGGAGCCGCCGTCGTCGATGTTGCGCGCGGAGCCGAAAAACCGCTTGGGCTTGTGCAGTGCGCTCGCGTCCACACCGCCGGAGAGAATCTTTCCCGACTGAGGTGCCACGGTGTTGTGCGCTCGGGCGAACCGCGTGAGCGAGTCGAGCAGAATCACCACATCCTTTCCGCTCTCCACGAGCCGCTTCGCCTTTTCGAGAACCATGTCCGAGACCTGGACGTGACGCGCGGCGCCTTCATCGAAGGTCGAGCTTATGACTTCCGCCCGTGTCGTGCTCGCGATCATCTCGGTCACTTCTTCGGGACGCTCATCGATGAGCAGAACGATGATCGTAACCTCCGGATGATTCTCCGCAATCGCGTTCGCCATCTTGTGGAGCAGGATCGTTTTTCCCGCGCGGGGTGGCGACACGATGATACCGCGCTGGCCTTTGCCAATCGGCGCCATGATGTCGACTACTCGCATGCTGAGATCGCCGTCCGCCATCTCGAGACGAAGCCGTTCGTCTGGGTAGCGCGGACGCAGGTTGTCGAACGGGATTCGCTCTTTCGCCTTCTCGGGATCTTCCCCGCTGACACTCTCGACCTTGAGCAGCGCGAGGTAACGTTCCCACGGCTTGGGCGGCCGCACCTGTCCGCGAATGTCGTCGCCCGTCCTGAGTCCGAAGCGTTTTATCTGCGACGGCGAGACATAGATGTCGTCGGGCCCCGGCAGGTAGCTCCAGTCCTGACTACGCAGAAAACCATAGCCCTCGGGGAGGATCTCGAGAACACCGTCACCGTGCAGCATGATGTCGGTATCGAGGAGATTCTGCTCGATCTGGAAAATCAGATCCTGCTTTCGAAGACCCGACGAGCCATCGATCTTGAGCCCATCGGCCATCTCCTGGAGCTCGGTCACGGATTTTCGCTTTAACTCGGCGATATCCACGCTACGGAGAGAAGAAAAAGAGAAAGAAAGCGGCGGGTGACTGAGCTCGATCGCTCAGGAGGT
>DASQPS010000141.1:0-4473 GCA_035643845.1 Gemmatimonadaceae bacterium
CGAAAAACGGGTGAAGGTTTACCCGCCCATACAGGCATTGCAAATCGCGCAAGATCGCTTGTTGGAGAAGCGACTTTTCGAAGAGCTGGGAATTCCTACACCGGCATTTGCAGCCGTCGACAGTCTCGCGGATCTGAAGCAGGCGGTTTCCCGGATCGGATGCCCTGTCGTGCTCAAGACGCGTAGGATGGGTTACGACGGCAAGGGGCAGTCAGTGATCAGGGATGTTTCGTCCATCGACGCGGCGTGGAAAAATCTGGGAGGCGTTCCACTCCTGCTGGAGCAGCACGTACCATTTCAATACGAAGTCTCTGTGATAGGAGTGAGTGACTCACAGAGTCGGAAATCGTTCTATCCGCCGGTGGAAAACGTGCATCGGGACGGAATTCTCAGGAAGTCGACCGTCCCAGCAAGCCGCATGACCGCCGAGACCGCTGCTGTCGCCATCGATTATTGCAGTCGAGTGATAACGCGGCTGGGATACGTGGGAGTGCTGGCATTGGAGCTTTTCGTTGTCGAAGGCAAGCTCGTCGCCAACGAAATCGCGCCGCGGGTACACAACTCGGGCCACTGGAGTATCGAAGGAGCCGAAACGAGCCAATTCGAGAACCACCTGCGGGCCGGTCTTGGACTGCCTCTTGGATCGACAGCGTTGCGCGGCGTATCGGGGATGCTCAACATCATCGGACACATTCCGGTGCTCCGGGACGTACTTGCGGTAGAAGGCGCCCATCTGCACCTCTACGGGAAGTCGCCAACGGAGAAGCGGAAAGTGGGGCACGTCACGCTTGTGGCGCGATCGGAAGCGGAACTCGGACCTCGGCTAGACCAAGTCGAGAGGGTCCTTGTCGGTGCGGAAAGGTCGATCTGAAGTAGTCTCAAACCGTTGCCGAGACACAGCTGTCATATTTGCAGCCAGGCCGGGCTGCCGTACCCACCCGTTCAAACCTTTGAGTCGCTCGAGCTATCCAATCTTGCAACAAAGTCCGGACAACGAACAAATGGCGGCGATATCCAGCACCGTTCTGGTATCGATGGGTGATTCAGCGGACGTAGCCCTGGCTGCGGCCGGGGACCGGCAGGCATTCGAGCGGCTGTACCGCACCCACGCCAACAGGGTTTACTCGTTGTGCACCAGAATGAGCGGGAGCAGGACGAAGGGGGAGGAGCTGACCCAGGACGTCTTCGTGAGGACCTGGGAAAAGCTGCCGCAGTTCAGGGGTGAAAGCGCTTTTTCGACCTGGCTGCACCGACTCGCGGTGAACGTTGTACTGAACGCGCGAAAGACAGAAGGAACGAGGGAAGCGCGGACGGACGATAGTGATGTAAGTGACGACCGGTGGGACGAAGTTGCGCGAGCGCCGATGCACATCGAGAGGATGGATCTGGCCGAGGCGATCGCGAAGCTGCCGGCAGGGGCGCGAAAAGTCTTTGTGCTCCACGATATAGAGGGTTACAAACACGAGGAGATCGCGGAGATGTGCGGGATCACCTCCGGTGGAAGTAAGGCGCAGCTGCACCGCGCGAGACTTCTTTTGAGAGAGGCACTGGAACGATGACTGACTCCAACATGAATTGCCAGGCATTTGACGCTGAGCTCGCTGACTATCTCGAGGGAACACTCGATGATAGCGCAAGCGAGCGCGCCGAGAGGCATTTACGGGAGTGTGTCCGGTGCACCAGCCTGGTGAGAGATCTTGAGAAGATACAGAAAGAGGCTGGCGCTCTTCCCGACCTCGCACCTGCCCGCGATCTGTGGGCTGGAATCGAAGCGCGCATAGCCGCACCGGTGATTCCGCTTGTCGCTCGTACGGAAAAGCAGAGGCGTCTCACCCCTGCCTGGATGGGAGCCGCGGCTGCCGCACTCGTGATGAGCACCGCTGGAGTCACATACCTTCTAACTGCCCGGTCGATGGATTCGCGTCCGGCCGTCATCATGCGTCTCGGCACGAGCAAAGTTCCGGCGGCGCAGGATGGTCAATCAGCGGCCGTCGATAATCCGGCATCGGGAGTATCCCGCGACGTCGCGGCGGCGAATCCGGACGCTTCGGCAGGTATGAATGCGGGCAACAAGCTGGGCGACAAGCCAGAAGCGACGAGCATAGGTCGTCTCGTTAGTCGTGATCCGTCATCAGCGGCCGCGCATCCCGAAGCGGTATACGGAAAAGAGATCGAGATGCTCCAGACGATCGTCCGGGAGAGGAAGGCGCAGCTCGACCCGGCTACCGTCGCAGTTATCGAAAAGAACCTTCAGATAATCGACAGAGCCATAGACCAGAGTCGCGCTGCGCTTGCCAAGGACCCGGCGAGCATTCTTCTGAGCGAGCAACTGTCTCATGCGCTCGACAAGAAAGTCGACCTCCTACGCACGGCAGCGATGCTGCCGGTAAGCACATAAAATGGAAAACCACTTGAAGCTGGGGCACGTCGCGCTTGCGGCGGCCGCGACGATGATCTTCTCAGTCGCCGCGAGCGCGCAGGATTACCAACTGCGGACCCAGATCGATACGACAGTCAGACTCGACCGCGGGGGCACTGTAGATCTTTCCCTGATATCGGGCAAGATTCGCGTCACGGGTTGGGACAGGCCCGATGTGAAGATCACTGCATCGATAGAGAGCGGCGAGCTCCGCTTCGATGCGAATCCCTCGCGGGTGAGCCTGAGCGTCGAGGACAACGACCGATCGGGCAGGCGGAGGCATAACAACGACGTTGGTGAAGCCCGCTACGAGGTGTCTGTACCGCGCGGAGCGAAGCTCATTCTCGAGGCCGTGTCAGGCGACATCACAGCGACGGGCTCTCAGGGAGAAATCGAGGCGAACTCTGTGAGCGGTGACGTCGAGGTGGCGAACGGCGTTCGGGAAGTGAGCGCGGAAGCCGTCTCCGGTTCTGTGCGCGTCTCACAGGTAAATGGGAATCTGCGCGCCGAGACCGTGAGCGGAGACGTGCGGGCTGAATCCGTGACGGGCGACATAGAAGGCAGCTCAGTCAGTGGCAACGTGAGAATCGTCGGAGCGCGGTCAAAAGACGTACGAACCGAAACCGTTAGCGGCGACATAACGTACACGGGCACGATCGACTCAGGTGGGCGATACAGTTATGAGTCGCATTCTGGAGGCATCAGGCTCAACATACCGCGCAGCACGGGCGCGCAGTTCAGCGTCGAGACTTTCAGTGGTGATCTAAGTGCGGACTTTCCCATTCAGGTGCGCGCTGGCGGAAGCAGGAAGGAAGGGCACATGGAATTCACTCTTGGAGACGGCGGGGCACGCGTGACGCTCGAGACTTTCAGCGGGCGCGTTGTGATCGATACCGGCACGGACTCAACCACCCGGAGAGACGATGAATAAGAACGCTATTATCGCGGGCGTTGCGCTCGCGCTAACCGCGCCCCTTCTCGGCGCACAGCAACAATATGGACGCGACACGGATACGTGGCGCTGGGACGGTCGGGTGGACTCCGGCCATTGGATGAACGTCTTCAACATAAACGGATCCGTTGATTTCGCGCCCAGCTCCGACAACATGGTTCATCTGGTCGCGGAAAAGCGATCGAACGGGCGCGATATGGACGATATCCATTTTGAGGTCGTTCAGGCCGGCGGCAACGTCACCATCTGCGCCATTTGGAACGATAACTCCCGCTGCGAAGATGGCGGCATGCGGCAGTTTCGCGACAACGATCATAATGAGACGCATTCAAATGTTCGCTTCACGGTGCAGGTGCCCCGTGCAATTCGTGTCGGTGCCCACTCAGTGAATGGCGCTGTTGCAGTGAGGGATGTCGGTGCCGAGGTATCGGCGACCACTGTCAACGGCGGCGTGAATGTTCGAAATGCCAGCGGACCTGTCCGCGCCACAACGGTCAATGGCGGAGTGGATGTCAACACGGCGGCGGGACCCGTCACAGCCACAACGGTAAACGGAAATGTCGAAGCACGCATGGCCTCGCTTCAGGGCGATGACGACATGAGCTTCAAGACCGTCAACGGATCGGTTTCGATTTACGTGCCCGCGCGATTCGACGCGAACTTTCGCTTCGATACTGTGCACGGCGGAATCGACAGCGATTTCCCAATGACGCTGACGGGAAAGTGGGGGCCGAGACATGCATCTGGCACGATCGGCAATGGCGGAAGAGATGTCAGGGCGAGCAGCGTGAACGGCAGTATCGAACTAAGGAAGCAGTAGGAGACGTGACGCCGCAAAAAAAGGAGCCGCTGGGCTCCTTTTTTTTTGGCAGAGTCCCGTCATTTACGGCGACACTGCAACACCCCACGGCTGCCGCCCAACTCTCACGGTAGATACAACCTTTCGGGTCCGCGCATCGATCACGCTCATGGTGTCCGATAGGCCGTCGGCGGTGTAGACCGTCCGGCCATCTGGCGAGATTGCGACTCCCCATGGTCGTCTGCCGACCGGAATGCTTGCGACAACGGCGTTGCGCGTCGCGTCGATCACCGAGACAGAGTT
>DASQPS010000142.1:0-12650 GCA_035643845.1 Gemmatimonadaceae bacterium
CTCGAGGGCCTTGAAGAGAATCGGCGTGGTGATGTAGTACGGCACATTGCCGATGAGCAGAAACTCGCCTTGCTTCAACAGTCCGCTGGGCGTCGACAGCGAGTCAAGATCTTTTTCCAGAAAGTCGCCTTCGACGATCTCGACGTGCGGCCGGTCTCTGTACCTCTCGCGAAGCTGTTCGGCGAGCGCCCGGTCGATCTCGATTGCGATCACGCGACCGCTTCGCTCGGCGAGAACATCAGTGAGGGAGCCACGGCCCGGTCCGATCTCGACTACGGTATCCGCGGCAGTCGGGCGCAGTGTGTCGACGATTGCTTCAAGGATCTTACGATCCTCGAGAAAATGCTGCCCGTATTTCTTGAGCACCGGCGGATGTCGCGTCGAATTTCGACGGCCGCCGCTGGCGCCTCCGGAACGCGCTCGTGAGCGCGGCATCGTCAGCTGCGGACGACTACTAGCGTGAGGTCATCCCTCGCCTGAACCGTGCGCATGTGAACCTCGAGCATCTTGAACACTCTATCGACAATGATTTTCGTGTCGTTGTCGCGGTTCTCGCGAATGAGCTCGAGCACGCGTTCTTCCCCCAGCCGCTGATCGCTCGCGTTGCGCGCATCGCTGATGCCGTCAGTGAACAGAACCAGGAGATCCTTGTGCTTCACCCACGACAATGAGGCTGCGTTGGGCGTGTCTTCAGTCATGCCGAGCGGAGGATTGACCGCGGCGAGGCGAGTGCAGGTTCCTTCCTGACTTATCACGAAGGCGTGGGGATGTCCGGTATTGGAGTAGGTAAGCTTTCCCTTGTTCGGATCGACGACACCATAAAAGAGCGAGATGTACATCTCCGTCGACTCCAATTCCTCGCGCAGAGACTGCAGCAGCGCGCCAAGCATCTGTCCCGGGTTGACGATGTTCTGCGCGTGAATCGCCGAAGCGCTCATTGCGAGAGCCATGATGAGCGCCGCGCGATAACCGTGGCCCGACACGTCTCCGATCATCACTCCGGTCGCGCCCTCGCGCAGCTTGAAGAGTTGATAGAAATCTCCGCCGACGCTTTCAGCCGGCACTACGCGCGCAGACGCCTGGGCTTCCGGTGATACGACGGCAGTCGACGGCAGCAGCTTCATCTGGAGGTCGTGCGCGAGGCTCATCTCCTGGAGCAAACGCTGCTGGTCGAGTGATGCGCTGACAAGGCGTGCATTCTGGATCGCAGTTCCAATCTGTGTCGCAATGGCCATCACGAGCTTCTGATCACCAGCGGTGAACGGTTGCCGTGACCGACGGTCAGCGAGATTGACGACGCCGAGTGGCTGTCCGCCGGTGGGTGTCGTCCACATGATCGGAACGGAGAGCATTTCACCGCGGCCGTAGGGCGATTCCGTTCCGAACGTCACGCCCTTGCCGACAACGATCAGCGGATGCTGGGTTCGAAACACGCGCGCCGACACGCTCACTTGATCGTCCGCGCTGATGGGCGGAATTTCTGATTTCGGAACTCCGAGCGCGGCGACGGCCTGCAGAGTATTGGTACGCGCGTCATGAACGAGGATTGATGCGACTCGCGCACCGACTGTCTCCGAGATCTCCGTGAGTATCGTCGCGGCGGCGTCTTCGAGCGTGACCGTGCGCCCGAGTATTTCGCCGATCGTATAGAGGAGATTGATCTCTTCGTAGCGCTCCGCCAACTCGGTCGCTGCGTGCTCGACTTCGAGCGCGGCCTGGGTGAACTGCGCGACGACCGGCATGAGCAGCTTGATGTGCCGGTCCTCTGGAGAGAACCCCGGATCGCACGGTCCCACCGTGAGCCAGATCTTCTTCACCGACGGAACGCGCGTCACGATCTGGGTGCCGAAGTTCGCTGGCGCCGACTGACTGGGTTCCTCCGGGAGGACGTCGGGCATCTGGACTTTCGGGCTCGACCGCGCGATCACCGTCGGCGCGGATCGTCCGTCCGATCCCCACACGGCGGCCTCACAATGCGTTCCTTCGCGGAACGCCATGAGAACCGCCTCCAGCTCTTTCACTCTCTATGCAACGTCAGTCGAACGACGTTCCCCTTGTTGCGAAAACTCTCGACGCGATCCATGAGGCGCCTCATGAGGAAGAGTCCCCTGCCCTCTTCCTTGGTGAGGTTGTCATCCGTCGTGCAGTCGACCGTGCATTCGTCGAGGTCGAACCCCGGGCCTTCGTCGACCACTTCAAAAACCAGATCGGTGTCGCTGACGATCGCGCGGATGCGCACCTGTTGTCCGCCGCTCGAGTTGTTCCCTCGGAGAATTGCGTTCGAGAGCGCCTCCGACAGAGCGACGGGAACATTGAGCGAGCACTTTGTGGGGGAAAGCTTGAGCTCGCGGCAGCGCTGCCTCGCGAGCTCCACTACACCTTCTATGTACTCGACGTCGCTCGGGATCTGCAGATCGAACGCGACGCGCGGTTCGGCCATTAAAAGCTCTCTAGAGCGCGCTCCCGGGTGTCCGATATCTGGAAGAGCGTGTCGAGCTTGGTGAGCTCGAACAATGTCTGGAGATCGTCGTTCAGATTGGCGAGGCGCAGCTCTCCACCCTGTTCTCTGATCTTCTTCGACAGGGAGACGAGGACGCCCAAGCCGGAGCTGTCGATGTATCCGGTCTGACTGAAGTCGATGAGGAATTTCTTCTCACCCTTCTCGAGCTCATCGAGGACTTTCTGCTTGAGCTCCTGCCGATTACCCACGATAAGCTGACCTTCTACATCGACCACAACGACCTCTCCCTGTTTCTTGATCGAGAAACTCATTCAGATAATCTCCAGTGTGGATCGGACTGCTCAGGACGCCTGTTCTCCCGCATGAATACGCCCGGCCGATTGCAGCGCTGCAATTGCGGCCACGTTAATAATGTCGTCACTGTCAGCGCCGCGCGAGAGATCGGCGACCGAGTGAGCGAAGCCCTGAAGAATCGGTCCCAACGCCTGCGCTCCACCAACACGCTGCACCAGCTTGTAAGCGATGTTGCCAGCGTCCAGTGATGGAAAAACTAATATGTTGGCTCTGCCTGCGACCGGACTGGAAGGCGCTTTCCTGGCGGCGACAGTCGGGGCCAGCGCGGCGTCACCTTGCAATTCTCCGTCCACGGGGAGGTCTGGCTCGCGTTCGCGGATCATCGCCACCGCTTCCCTGACTCGGTCGACGCTTTCGCCCTTCGCACTGCCGTGAGTGCTGAAGGAGAGCAACGCCACGCGAGGATCGTCGCCGACGATGTGGATCCTGTCGTGTGCGGCCGCTATCGCGATATCCGCGAGGTCGCTCGACGTCGGATATGGAATTACAGCGCAATCGGTGAACGTCAGAACCTCGGTCCGAAGACCGGCGGCGGGCGGGACGATTATGTAGAACGCGCTCGATACCGCGCGGACACCCTCCGCGGGACCGATGTTGCGGAGCGCGCTCCGTAGAACTTCAGCCGTGGTGTAGACGGCTCCCGCTACGCATACGTCCGCCTCGCCGGACGCCACCATCTGATGCGCAAATTCGAGAGGCGATTCGGCCTCGGTTGCGATCGTCGTGATTCCAAGCGCACTGGCAGACGCCGGTATCCCGCCCCCAGCCGATAGGAGCATCGGGATAGCCATGCCGATGCGATCGATCTCGGCCGCAGCGGCGATGATGCGGTCGTCGCCGCTCTCAGGGAAAACGATCTTCCGCTTGAGCCCGGCGGCACGCGCGCGAAGGTCGTCTTTGAAAGTCACTTTCTGGCCGCCGGGCCGTCCGCAAACTTCTCCGCGAGGGCTTTGGCAATGGCTGGATGTACGAGGCCCTCGAGGTTGCCGTGGTGCTGCGCGACTTCGCGGACAACGCTCGAGCTGATGTAAGTGGTCTCGACGGATGGCACCATGAACACCGTCTCGAAATTTTCCGACATGTGCCTGTTCATGAGAGCCATCTGGAATTCGTACTCGAAATCGCTGACGGCGCGAAGTCCGCGGATATTGAGCTTCGCACCCACTTTTTTCGCGAAGTCAACGAGGAGGCCCTCGAACTGCGTCACTTCGACGTGCTTTTGTTTCGATGTCGCAGCACGAATGAGCTGCACTCTTTCGGCGGTAGTAAATAGTGCCTTCTTCGAAGAATTGACGGCTACCGCGACGACCAGATGATCCACGAACTCTCCCGCCCTCTGAATCAGATCCTCGTGTCCGCGGGTGATCGGGTCGAAGCTTCCAGCGTAGATCGCCGTGGTTACCACGTCATTCCTCTCTGCGGTAGAAAGTGATTGCCGTCGAGCCGTACTTCCTCGTCGTCCCACCCTCGGGCATCGAGTCCATCGCCGCGTGTTCGACGCTGAGCACACGAGCGAACGGACTCTCGATCCAACGGGATGCGAGACGAGCCGCGTCCCCCGAAGCGTATGGCGGATCGGCGAACACCACGTCATAGTCGATCACACCCAGCCCACTGGCGAAAGATAGAGCGGATTGGCGGTGAACGGTCGCGAGATCGCCCGCCCCAAGGCTCTCAATGTTTTCTTCGAGGGCGCGAAGGCTCTTTGGATCCTTCTCGACGAAATCCGCCGATGCCGCGCCGCGAGAGAGGGCTTCGAGTCCGAGGGCTCCCGAGCCCGAATAAAGATCCAGCACCCGCGCGTCGGGGAGATCGAGCTGGAGGATGCTCATCCACGCCTCTCGGACGCGATCGAGCGTCGGACGGACGCGATCGCCTCTTGGCGCGCTTATGCGCCGGCCGCGCCATCGACCCGCGACGATTCTCATGCTAGCGGGTGGCGGGAGGCGGGGGGCGGGAAGCGGGAGGCGCGCACTACTGCGCGGATGCTCGGGCCGGAGTTGCGATTCAAAGTTTTGATTCTCCCTCGAAGCTCGACACCGGCCGAACATCGGCGATGCGCGCTTGCAAGTAGCTCTCACCACGATAGTCATCACGCTCCAGCCGAAACGCGACGTCGACCTTTGTGCCCGCGTCGAAGTCTCCCGCGCGTGACGCGAGTCCCCAGCCGAGTGCTTCGAGCGAACCCGTGCCGGTGTCGAGTACGAGCTTGAGACCATCTTTGCCCACGAGCCGCGGAGGTTTCGCGAGCGTCACGTTGCGGGCAAGCAGCACTGGCGACGGATTTCCAATTCCGAAAGGCTCGAAGTGGCGGAAGAGCGATTCGAGCCGCCCATCGATTCCATCGATACTCACCTCGAGGTCCACTCGGATCTCGGGCACCAGGTCCTCGGGCGTCAGCAGCGAGCGGGCGACATCGTTGAATCTCTTCGCAAAATCGTCGATCCTGTCGCGCGCGATCGTCACACCAGCTGCAGCGCGATGTCCACCGAATCGCAGCAGTAGATCGCGCGACTCCCCAAGCGCGCCATGAAGATCGAACTTCGAGATCGATCTCCCTGATCCCTTGCCCTGGTCTCCTGACAGAGCGATCAGCACCGTCGGCCGTCCGAACTCCTCCACGAGCCGCGACGCAACGATTCCAATCACGCCTGGATGCCACGTTTCGTCGGCGAGGACGATGCCGAAAGTTTGATCGAGATCCATCTGAAGGACCTTCTCGCGCGCCTCCGCGAGCGTCGCGTGATCCAGCTCCTGACGGCGGTTGTTGAGCTCCTCGAGCTCGCGCGCGATGGCATTCGATTGGTGCTCGTCCTCGCTGAGGAGAAGCTCGACCCCTCGCAGAGCGTGACCGAGCCTTCCCGCTGCATTCAATCGTGGCGCGAGAATGAATCCAATGCGCCCCGCAGTGAGCGGCTTGCCAGACAAACCCGCCGCTCTTATCAATGCCCGCATGCCGATGTTGTGCGTGTCCGCGAGCATCCTCAACCCATAACGGACGAAGACGCGATTCTCTCCGCGCAGCGGAGCTACGTCCGCCACAGTCGCAAGAGCGACGAGGTCGAGCATTCCCCAAATGAAGTTTTCGTTCTTCTCGAGTTTGCGCGCGAGCGCCAGCGCAAGCTTGAACGCGACGCCGACCGCCGCGAGATCCTTGTCCGGGTAACCACAACCGTCGCGCTTTGGATTGAGGATCGATAGGCAATCCGGAAGCTGCGCTCCACCCGGCAGGTGATGGTCTGTGACGATGACATCGATCCCCTCTTTGCAGAGCCGCGCAACCGGCGAAACCGCACTCGTGCCGCAATCGCAAGTCACGACGACGTGCGCGCCCGCCGCGATCGCCGCGTCGACACCTGCGTCGCTCAGGTCGTATCCGTCCTCGATGCGCCGCGGAATAAAAGGCATCGCCTTCCCGCCGAGCACGCGAATCGCCCGCGTGAGCAGAGTCGTCGAGCAGATGCCGTCGACGTCGTAGTCGCCATGGATGAAGACGAGCTCCTGATCGCGAACCGCGCGTGCGAGGCGATCGACGGCCTTGTCCATCGATAGGAACTGGAGCGGATCGTGAAGTCGATCCAGCTTCGGCCGCAGGAAAAGCTTGGCATCCTCCGCGCTTACGAACCCGCGAATGAGGAGGAGCCGGCAGACTATCTCGGGCAGCGAAAGTGCCTGAGCGAGCTGCTGCACCCCCTCCTCGTCAGGGGGATTCGGCAGAATCCATCGCGCCGGCGCTACTACGTTCACGCGCCCTCGGCGTAGAGAAGAACACCGCAGGCTTCGCAAACCTCGATCTGCCCAGTGCCGGCCATCAGGTTGCGTCGCTGCAATGGAACCGCAGTGTCGCAATTGCCGCACGATCCGCCACGCAGCGCGTAGAGAGCCTGTGTGCGTTTTCCTCTTATGCGGTCGTATTTCCCGAGCATGGGGCGGGACACCGCGGTTGCACGGCCATTCCTGTCTTTCTTTGCCGCGTCGAGCTGCGTCTGCAGAATTGCGCGCTTCGATTCTATCTCTGGGCGGGTTTCCGCTTGCTCCTGCTCCACCGTCGCAAGCATTCGCTCCGACGCAGTCACACTGGCATGCATGTCGGATATTCGGCGTCCTATGATTGCGAGCTCACTTTCGTCTTCCGCCATCAATCTCCGGGTCGATTCCACCTGCGCAGTCGCCGCAGTGGCTTCGCGCATTTTTTTCACGTCTTCGAGCTGGTGAAGGTTTCGCTCCTGTATCTGCTTGTGTTGAGATAACCTGCTCTGGAGCTCTCGCTGCTTCTTTTCCTCCGCCTGCACCATCGTCTGCGCCCGAGTGAGCGTTGCGGCGGCCTGATCTCTTCTTTTGTCGAGCTCAGCGAGCTGAGGGTCCAGCGCCCGAATCTCGTTCTCGATTTCCCTGATCTTCAGATCGTCCTGTTGCAGCGCCAGCAGCGCTTCAACTTCCTGTTGCATTTGATCTCCGTGTAGTCATCGTGTCCCCGAACGTCTGTACTTCTTGAAGTAGTTCTTCCCCGTTGCCGTCAGCTCGTTTCTTATCGCGGTCTTCTCAGCGATCAGCTTGTCCTTCTGTGATCCATCCGCGAGCGGAATAATCCTGTCCAGCTCGGCGGCTCTCAGGTCGAGATCGCGAGCGCGCAGTGTGGCGAGACTGTCGCTGATTGTGCGCTCGGGATCGAGCTCGACGGTGCCCTCGGCGAGGATGTCTTCGACGACGCCGATGGCCTCTTCGTCGAGGGCCGCGGAAAGATCTTCCATCGAAGCCTCGGGGCCGGCCGCGATGAGAGCCTTGTAGATCGCGCGATACACCGGATCCCGAAAGCTCTCGTCGCCCAATTTCTCCGCGATCCGTTCGACGCGCGACCTAACGGTGAGCATAGCTCTCACCAACTCTCGTTCCGCCGATGCGCCGCGCTGTCCGTGTTGGGCGCGACGTTCACCGCGACGCACTCGCGCAGCTGGCGAGATCCGCGGCGCCAGCTGTCCCGGCGCGCTCGTTGTACCAGTTCGCGGAGGCGACATCCTCCCGCTCAACTCCCGTTCGAGCACTTCTCTGGCGACGCCACTTACTTCGCTGGCGCGCGACAAGTACAGGTCACGCATGATCTCGTCCGACGTGGCCCGAATGCTCGGCAAGAGTCTGTCGAGCGCGCGCCGCTTCTTTTGGAGCTCAGCAAACATTCCGGCGCGCTCCAGTAACTGAATCTTTCTGTCGAAGACGTCGATAGCGTCGTGCAAACGGGCCGTCAGACCGGCCGCGCCGTGATTCTTTACGAACGTATCTGGATCTTCTCCTTCGGGCAGGGTCACCACCCGGACCGAAACTCCTTGCTTTAACAGCTCGTCTCCCGAACGGAACGTCGCCTTCAGTCCGGGTTTATCGCTGTCGTAAAGCAGGAACACATTCTTTGTCAGCTTCCTGAGCATCGCCGCCTGGGCATCGGTCAGCGCGGTACCGAGTGGTGCGACAACAGTCATCACGCCAGCGGCCATGAGCCGCACCACATCAAAATAACCTTCGACGACCAGTACCTGGTCCTCTCGCCTGATGTCGTTCTTCGCCCAGTTCATGGCGTAGAGCGTTTTGCCTTTGGAGAAGACGGGCGATTCCGCCGAGTTGAGATATTTGGGCTCGCCCTCGCCGAGCACGCGCCCGCCGAATCCAATGTTGCGCCCCATCGAATCCAGAATGGGAAACATCAATCGCCCGCGAAACCGCGGACGAGGTTCACTTCCGTCGTCGCCGGCAACGAGCAAGCCTGATTCGAGCAGACGCTTCTCGTCGAAACCGAGCGTCCCCATGTAATTCCTCAGCAGCCCGATCTCGCGTGGAGCGAAACCAATTCCGAATTGTTCGGCTGTCTCACGCGCGATCTCACGCTGCTCCAGATAATCGCGCGCGTGTTGCCCGATTGGATCGTCCCAAAGTATTTTCTGAAAGTAGGCTGCCGCAGTGGCATTTACTTCCCAGTGCGGCTCTCTCGGATCGGGGCCTTCGCGACGAGTGTCCACCTCGCGGACTTCGATCCCCGATTTCTCGCCCACCATTTTGACAGCGGCTGGCCACTCCACGCCGAGGCGTTTCTGCAAAAAACGGAACACGTCGCCGCCTTCGTGGCAAACGAAGCAGTAGTACATCCGCTTTTTTGGCGAGACCGAAAAGTTGCGGTGCGTTCCCTGATGAAACGGGCATGGCCCTCGGAAATCGGTGCCAGCGCGCTTGAGGTTCACATACTCGCCGATCAGCTGCACGATGTCGGCGGCGTCTCGAACCTGTTCTACCACATCATCGGGAATCACTTGAGTTCTACCACCGTGACGCCAGCGCCTCCCTCGTTCCACGCGCCCAGACGGAAATTCGACACGCGTGATTCCTTCCGGAGCATCTCCGCCACGCGATCACGCAGCGCGCCCGTGCCTTTTCCGTGGATGATCCGAATGCTCTTGAGGTCCGCTCGCACGGCAGCGTCGACGGCCTGCATCACGATGTCCTCAACCTCTCCGACTCTCATCCCACGCACGTCTATCTCGCTCGGCGCGTGAACTTCTGGAAGATCTCCGCGCACCGCGACCGCAACCTGAGGCGCAGCAGCGTCGGCGGTGGACATTCTGAGCGACCGACGCGGAACCGCGACTTTCATGACGCCTACGGCCACCACTGCCTCGCCATCACGCACCTCCAGCACGCGTCCGACTTTGCCGCCGAGCGTTTCCACCTCGACAAAATCGCCGACGCTGATCTCGGCATTTTCACCAGCAACAGCGGATTCAGGAGTGCGATCGAGACGATCGAGCTCGCGTCCTTGCTCGCTCGCGAGCTGCTCGACGCGCTTTCTCGCATCGCGCGCTGCCTCCTCGCCCACGTCCGACGCAGTCCTGAGGTCCCGGATCGCGCGCTCGACGTCCGCGCGCGCTTCGAGAAGATATCGCCTTGCCTCCTGACGTGACGCGCGCTCGACTTCACGCTCCCGTTCCATGACCTTTCGCTCGCGCTCAGCAACCCTTCGCGCGCGCACTTTCGCATCTTCCGCTATGGTGCCGGTTTCCCGTTCGGTCGCGCTCAGCGCTTTCTCGCGCGCCTCGAGCTCGGCGAGAAGCGCCGTCACTCTTCGCTCGTCGGTTGGGATGCGTTTCTCAGCCCGATGGAGAATCTCCTCAGGAAGATTCAGGCGTCGAGCAATGCTGATTCCGTACGAACGTCCCGGGATGCCCTTGGTCAGCCTATATGTCGGCGCGAGCGCGACGGGATCAAACTGTAGCGACGCGTTGACGACGCCCTCGACTTCGGTCGCCAGCTCTTTGAGCGCGCCGAGGTGGGTGGTTGCAACAGTGAGAGTGCCGCGCGCCGTAAGCGCCTCGAGGATTGCGCCGCCCAACGCGGCGCCCTCGACGGGATCCGTCCCTGAGCCGAGCTCGTCGATAAGGACGAGCGAGTGGGCGCTCGCGGAGTTCAGAACCTCGACGAGATTTCTGAGGTGAGCGCTGAAGGTAGAGAGACTGGCCATGATCGACTGCTCGTCGCCGACATCGGCGTAGATGTCGTCGAAGATGGCGATTCTCGACCCTGCTGCGACAGGCGCGGGAATCCCCGATTGCACGAGCGCGGAAAAAAGTCCGAGCGCTTTGAGCAGGACGGTCTTGCCACCCGTGTTCGGACCCGAGATCAGCAACGTGCGCTCGCTGGCGGACATCGCGAGATCGAACGGAACGACGTCGAGCCCCTGGGCGATGAGAAGAGGATGACGCCCGTCCGCGATAGCAAAGCCCGTCGTCGACTCCGACAGATCTGCCGGTGCGCAGCGGAATTCGATCGCATACCGGGCCCGAGCGACTAGCGAGTCCAGAACGATCAGCGCCTCGAGACTCTCCGCAAGCGCCTCTCGATGGGGACGAATCTTCTCCGTGAGCTCGGCGAGTATTCTTTCGACTTCCTCGAGCTCCTCGCTCTGTAGCTCACGAATTCTATTGCCGGCCTCGACGGCGGCAGGCGGCTCCACGAACAGCGTGCCTCCAGTCTGAGAGGCATCGTGAACGATTCCGCCGACAGCTCCGAGCGCTTCGCGACGAACCGGGATGACGAAGCGACCGTTTCGAACGGTGACCGACATATCGGCAACTCGCTGGTGCGACTCGAGCTTGGCCATCGCTCGCTCGAGGAGCTTGACGAGCTCGCCGCTCGAGCCTTTGAGCTCACGACGAATGCGCCGCAGCTCCGAAGACGCGTTGTCGCTTACATGGCCTTCCTCATCGATGACTTTCGCAATCGCTTCTTCAAGCGCTTTGTTCGAGAGCAGCGTATCGATCTGCTCTTTCAGTACGGCCGACGCAATCGCTGATGCCTTTTCGCCACGCAGCGATTCGCGCGTGAGTCGCGAGCTCCTGAGAAGAGTGCCGAGCACTGAAATATCCGGTGCGGCGAGCGATGCGCCCTCGACACGCAACCGCGTCAGCGCTGCGCGCGCATCCGGAACTCCTGCGAGAACCCACGGATCCTCGGCCGAGACGAGCGACCTAACGGCTGCGACACGTGCGTGCTCACTCTCGATTTCACCGCGATCGGTTGCCGGCCGCAGCTCTCTCACGCGCTCTGCGCCCAGCGCGGATGTCGCCCTCTCCGCGACCAGAGCGAGCGTCCGCGGAAACTCGATCACGTTGAGGGCGTGCGAATTCATGCGCCCCGAGATGGCATGGATCGCAGCAATTGCAAATGCATAAGCGCGCGTTTCATTCCTGCTGATACACCAAAATGGCAAAACCCGAGCTTGCGAAGACCTTCGCGCGCCCGGGTTTTGTGTTTCTCGAAGACAACTTTTTCACCCCTGCTTGCTCAGCTCCTCTCGGGCGATGGCGTTGATCGTTCCGCCGTCGGCCCGACCTTTAAACTGGGGAAGCACCTTTCCCATCACGGCGCCGATCTGCGTCGCGCCACCGGCGATTGCCGCGCGCACTGCAGTTCGCAGCTCTTCATCGCTGACCTGCGCGGGAAGGTATTTCTCGAGCGCTTTGGCCTCGGACGTTTCATTGTCGGCGAGGTCTTTCCTGTTCCCCTTCGTGTACATCTCCGCGGATTCGCGTCTTCTCTTGATCGACTTGCGGATGACGTCGATGACGTCGGCGTCCGTCGGATCGCGTCTCAGCTCGATCTTCTTGTTCTTGATCTCGGAGAGGACTGTGCTGAGGAGAAGCGTACCAGCTTTGTCCTGGGATTTTCTTGCCGAGTTTAGATCGCCCTGGAGTCGAGCGAGAAGCTCAGACATTCCCTAGGCGTGGCGGGTGCGGCGGTTTTTTCGCATCGCCGTGTTCAGCTTGCGCTTTCTGCGCTCGCTCGGCTTTTCGTAATGACGATGCTTGCGGAGATCGGAGAGGATGCCCGCTTTTTCGCACTTCTTTTTGAAGCGCTTGAGCGCGCGCTCAAAGTTCTCGTCGTCATGAATGATCACTTCCGACAAATTCTACTTCCCCCCTTCGTGGCGACCGTTGCCGCCGGTTTAGGCTAGACTGCTAAACTTAGGCGGCACAGATGGTTGGGTCAAGCAAAGCGTCTCATTTTTCGGTGCTTCGTGGTTGGTTGCCGGCCTGCATCTTCGCCGGTGCGTCGGAAGGGTCGGGACTTCGGCGACAACGGTCGCTCTGGCGGAGCCGCTAACTACGCTCGTTCGCTCCGCTCACTCGCGCGTCTCCTTGGTCGCTCCCTCAAGTCGCCTGCGACGACACACTCACCCGCCTTCCCACTAGGCTTTGTAACTGCGCGCCTCTGTGCGCGCACAATCGCGCGGCCGTGCAGAGAGGCCGCGCGACAGCAATGTTTGCCCGCCAGAGTAGGCGTTTCGGGGCCGCTGCGC
>DASQPS010000143.1:0-14501 GCA_035643845.1 Gemmatimonadaceae bacterium
CGTCCTCGTCGAGAAACTCAGGTACACATCAGCGGCCGCTACTATAAAAGAGGAGTTCATCTGGGGGCGGCACTCGATAGCTGTCGCCGGAACCCACGGCAAGACGACCACGACGTCACTGCTTGCGTGGGCGCTCGAGTCTGCCGGGCTGAACCCGAGCTTCCTCATAGGCGGAATCGCCGAGAACTTCGGGACTTCGTACAGGCTTACGGACTCGAAGTATTTCGTGATCGAAGCCGACGAATACGACACGGCCTACTTCGACAAGGGTCCGAAGATGTGGCACTATCTCCCGGACACCGCAATCGTGAACAACATCGAGTTCGACCACGCGGACATCTACCGCGACGAAGAAGCGTACAAGTTCGCCTTTGCGCGCTTCATCAACCTGATTCCAAAGAACGGAACGCTCGTGGCCGGCTGGGACTCTCCGATAATGCGAGAGCTGGCGCCAAAGTCGTTCGCCCCCGTTGAAGCATTCGCATACGGGGATGAAGCCCTGACGCCCGCGGGAGAGGGCTACTGGCAGGCGCGCGATGTCGAGTTCAGCGAGAGCGGTACTGTTTTCCGGGCGTTTCGATCTGGCCGGGAATGGGGCAGGGTCGACACTCCGCTCGCTGGCGCTTTTAATGTGCGCAACGTCCTCGCGGTGATCGCAGCGGCGGAGGCGATCAAAGCGGAGCGTGATGGGGTCCGCGAGGGACTGAGGACGTTCGCCAGCGTGAAGCGGCGCATGGAGGTGCGAGGCGAAGTTCGCGGCGTCGCGGTTATCGATGATTTCGCGCACCATCCGACGGCTGTGCGTGAGACCATCGATGCGATCCGGCAGAAGTACGCGGGGCGGAGAATCGTCGCGGTGTTCGAGCCGAGGAGCTACACCGCGCAGAGGAGGGAATTTCAGGACGACTACGTTCGAGCTTTCGGCGCCGCCGACGAGGTGGTGCTGTCAGCGCTCTTTCACCCTGAGCGCTACACCCCCGACACGGCGATCGATCTCTCCCAAATGGTAAACGAGCTCGTTTCTTCGGGAAAAAGCGCAAAGCATCTCAAGGACGCGGACGCGATTGTGAAAGACCTGGCGCCGCGGCTCAAGGAAAAGGATGTTGTACTGATCATGTCCAATGGCGGTTTTGGCGGGATACATCAGAAGCTTCTCGACGCGCTCGCGGGAAAAACAGCGTAACGCGACACTGCGCAGTCACTGCGGCGCGAGCTGCGAAAGGTTCTTCGACTTCAGATTTTTTTCCTCGGTGCCATTGGTGTCAGTTTCGTGGACCCGGACTTGGCGAGGATCGCGAGCTTGAGAACGGTGTTCCAGTTGCGCCCCGTGCATCGGCCCACCTTTCGCTCGATCACCGCGTTGGTCACCCTCGAGCGGCCGACGCCGACTGGATAAAAAGCGTACAGCTGCCGCCCCTTCGCGCGCACGATTTCCGGACCGGTGATCTCCGACTGGAGAGCTGCCACGTACTCGGCGTCCGGCGCACTCTTGAGCAGCATCATCAGAAGGTGCCCCGGGTCGAGCTCGGCTTCCTTCCTGAACGGATTTTGTCGAATGATGCTCTTCCACTCTTCGGGGGTGCGCACGAAAAACTCGATCTCCATCCCGAAGCGCTGCGTGGCCTCGGCTTCCAGAAATCGCTCGAGCTCAGCGCCAGTTCGCGCTTTGCTGTCGAACACGAGATTGCCGCTCTGGAGAAGGGAACGCGCGTCTCCCAGGCCGAGCCCGGTGAGAAATTGCCGCAGGTCGGTCATGCCGACGCTGCGATGGCCGCCGACATTTATGCCGCGGATGAGAGCGATGTGAGTTGTCAGGCTGGCCTGGTACCCGTGAGTGTCACGCGAAAAAATTAAACCACGCGCGATGCCGCCGCGAGCAGATTTTCAGGCGCGCGCGGAGCGATCTCTCTCGTGGCGGGCGGGACGCCCTCCATCTGATCCGCGGGTGGTTCGGTACGGACGCTCCCATTCCCGCAGGTGATCGAGCAGATAATCGAGCGAAAAGATGTGGCGCGAGTTGTCGGCTTTTTTTCTGAACACCACGCGCGACCAGCCTCTCATGCCAGTCGGCGTGTACCACTCGCCATCCATGTGCAGCTTGTCGCCCGAGATCGCGCGAATGAGCACCCGCTCGTATTGCGAGCGCGGCAGAACTCGCTCGGGGAAAAGATTGTCCCACGTGCAGAGTCTACCGACGTCTTCGTAGCCAGGAGGACGATCGTCGAGGTCGAGGAGCGACGGAGCGCGGCCTTTCATTACCGACCCGATCAGTCGGAGCGTGAACGGATCCGAAAGCCGACGGATGTAGGGCCAGAAATGTTTGGTGACGAGCCCCGCAATTTCTCTCAACGACAGCGACCTGCCGTCGGTGGTTGCCCATCGCTCACGATCGATATCGGCGAGGAACGGATTGTCCGGATAGCAGTCGAATCGTGCCAGCCAGCCTTTTCGCGTGGTGTGCGGCATTGGACGAAAGCCTTTGATCACCGGGATGTCGATCGTGTCCAGCACTCCGATCTCATAACTTGGCCAGGTCATCACCTCTCGGACGATGCCGACTATCAAAGTCGCGGTCGCTATCATGAGCGGAGCGTCGGGAGTGAAATCGGCGGTGACTTCGATGCGATCGCCTCTCGGCCGCACTCCGATTCCCGTCGAGCGCCGGTTGGCTGCGAGCAGCATCACCGGAACCGGCAGGATATAGGTGAGAAGGTAGGCGAGCTGCTCGACTGTTCTCGTGCTGCCCTGCTCCTGACGAGGAACCTCGAACGAGATGTTGTAATGGGTGCTGAACCCGGCGAGCTGAACGTCGGTGTCGTGCGCCTGTTCCCACGCATCGAGCTCCTGACGAACGAAGAGAATTGCTTCCCAGAGAGACCGGCCCGCGCGCGCTGCGCATCCGCGCTCGATCTCGATCACGGGTGTTGCGACCTCAACGACTCCGGTGTCGAAGTAAACCGCGCCACCGGTGGGGAGGTGATACGAGCGTCCCTTCCGATGCATCATCTTCTCGCGGATGATTCTTCGAGGACTCCCGAAAGCATCTTCGGGTTTCACCTGCACCCCATCCATGACCACGGCGAATTCGGCTTCCATGCCTATCGCCGCGAGCTGAATCCGCTCGCGAGTGGATGATTTATTCTCTGGTCCCTTCTTCTTCTTGAGCTGCGCCATTCTTTTTTTCTTTGCTCCAGGTGCTCAACGACTCGACTCGCTGCACAAACAAAACCGTCAACTTTTCACATCGCGTGGTACTGAAAGAACGTATCCAAGATCCAGGTGAAGATGGTCTTCCGCGTAACCGCTCGGCGCGCCGTACGGCCGTGTCCAGACGCCGGGCAGCGTATCCCTCGCGATCAGGCTGAAGCGCTCGATCGCGCCGCGATTGTCGAGGTAGGTATCGCCAATCCTGTAAATGTTGGCGGCCGAGCCCCAGGCGTGCGGGGTCGCGTTCTTCGAAAAACGGTGGGACGGGGAGCGATACCCCCCGTTGGCGGAGATATGGACCATCGTTCCCACGGCTTCCCGGAACCTTTCCAGGCACACTGCCAGGAGCGTTATTGCGCACGGAACGTACCGGGGGAATGTCCGCAACGGCGCGGCCTCCCGTACGTCGACCTGGATGAACTCCCAGAGCAGAAAATGAGTCGCCAATTCGACCTTCATGGCCGAGTCCCAGGACGGGACTTCGTAGAAATAGCGAGGCAGATGACGCGGATGACCGGCACCGTCTTTCCACTCCTCACCCGGTCTGAGCGCTTTCCGATACTCAGGAGGGAGCGTAAGCCCGTCAACGACCCGAAGTGGGAAGTTGGGCGACTCGATTCCAGTGGTTCCAGCGAAGGCAGTCGTGGTCATTCGTCGGGCGGCCCCTGGGTGAGGAACTCATATATGGTATGGGAGATCGAGGCGATGGTTCGCGAACGGCCGGATCCGGCCGGATCCCACTCGGTGAGGATTACCAGCACATACGGTTTTCGTTTCGGCAGGTAGACGACTCCGGCGTCGTGCGCGACGGTCGAAATCTCACCCGTTTTGTGGGCAACGCGGGTGCCTTTGGGAAGTCTCGCCGGAATTCCCTGATTGAATTCCTGGCCATGAAGGATGTCCATCATCCGGCGCGAGAGGGCCGGCGAAAAAGCTTTTCCCTGCGACAATAGAACCAGAATCCGCAACAGGCCGTCGGCGGTGACCATGTTGTTTATTCCCTTATCGAAGGCGAGCTCGTCCTCTACGCCGCGTTCGAGCTCGATGCCCTCGTTAACGTGCAGCTCCGTGAGTGTCTTATTCACGGACTCCGCCCCGATTACGCCAAGCAAAAGGTTGGTGGCGAGATTGCTCGAGGTGGTGATCATGTGATATGCGAGCTCGTCGACGCGCATCATCTTGCCAATCGCGTTGTGGACCGCCGAGTTTGCGTCCCGCCCTGACTCGACGCGAAATGGAACGTTCTCCACGACGCTCAAGAATCGGTTTCGCACGTGAACGCGTGAATGCGGGAGAAGGTCGCCGCGATCGATTGCGGCGAAAACACCGAGAAGGATCGGAACCTTGATCGTGCTCGCCGCGTGGAACCAACGGTCCGACTTGTAGTGCAGCTCGAAGCCGGTCTCGAAATCGTGCAGCGCAACGGCGATCGCTTTTGCTCCCGATCCTTTCTCGATCTCCGCGACCTGCTCTGTCAGCACACTCTCGCGCGCCGCTGCCGGAACCTCCGTCTTCGTCATCGCGACGCTCAGGAGTATGCTACGCGGGGATCCGCTTTGGCGTAGGCGAGATCGGTCAGGAGGTTTACGAGCACGAAAATCACACTGAGAAAAAGAACTGAACCTTGAATTGCGGGCAGATCCCGACGTGTTATCGCGTTGACAACGTAGCGTCCCAGTCCCGGCCAGCTGAAGATCGTCTCAGTGAGGATACTTCCGGTGAGGTAGTAGCCGAAATCGAGGCCGAGCACGGTTATGATCGGTATCAACGCATTTCTCAGCGCGTGACGCACGACGACGACGCGCTCCTTGAGTCCCTTTGCGCGGGCGGTGCGCACGTAATCGCCGCCCAAGACATCCAGCATCGACGATCTCGTCACTCGGGCGAGGAATGCAATAGAGCGAGATCCGAGAGCGAAGGCCGGAAGAATGAGATACTTGATTCCCCCATACCCCGATGGCGGCAGCCATTTGAGCAGCACCGCGAAAAGAAGAATGAGGATCAACCCAACCCAGTAAACCGGGAAGGAGATGCCAAGGTAGGCGACGCCGAGTCCAAGGCGATCGAACCAGCCGCCCGGAGCGCGGGCGCTCAGAACTCCGATCGTGATGCCCAGCACCGAAGCAAGCAGCATCGCCGAACCGGCGAGAAGAAGCGTCTTCGGAAATCTCTCGCGGATGTCCTGGATGATTGGCCGCTGCGTGATGTAGGAATTTCCGAAATCACCGCGCAGCACACCGCTTGTGTAAAGCGTGAACTGCTTGAGGAGGGGCTCATCCAGGTGAAGCTCCTTCCGCAGCCGCGCAATTGTTTCGGGATCAGCTCTCTCGCCGACCATCTCCTGCACCGGATCTCCAGGCGCGACATAGAGCAGGAGGAAGACGACGACCAGGACTCCGAACAGCGTCGGAATCGAGAGCGCGAGTCTTCGGACAATAAAAGCGAGCACGTCTTATTTGCTGATCGTTACATCGGTCCAGCGTTGAGCGCTGAAGACGGCGGGAACCTTGAAGCCGTGGATCCACGGCTGCACGGCATACATGTCCTTGTAGAAGAACAGATAGACCATCGGTGCGTCATTGTACTGCAGCTGGTCGGCCTGCTTGTAGAGATCGTTCCGCTTGGCCTCATCCTGCTCGCGGTGCGCCTGATCTATGAGGGCATCGAACTTCGGATTAGAGTAGAACGACACGTTGCCGCCGGCTCCCCTGTTCTTGCTATAAAGGAGTGGATACAAAAAATTCTCGGCGTCCGGGTAGTCCGCCCACCACTCCTTGACGTAAAGGTCGGCCGCTCCCTTGCGAGCGGCCTCGCGCACTGAGGATGCGTCGCGCTGAACGATCTTGGCTCGGATGCCCGCCTCGGCGAGGTTTGCCTGAATGGCCTGTGAGAGACGAGGTGATTGGTCCGTCGTCGCCGCCCAGAGCTCGACGTCGATGCCACCGGGATGTCCAGCGGCGGCGAGAAGCTGCTTGGCCTTCGCGACATCGTGTCCGTACGGCTTGCGTGACGCGTCGAATCCGCCGAGGGTCGGTGGAACGACGCCGTTGGCCACAGAGCCTCGTCCGGCCATCACTGCGCTCAGAATGGTGTTGACATCAACCGCGTAGTTGAGCGCCTGACGGACCCTCACATCGGCGAGCGGGCCGCGTGTGACGTTAATGGCGATGTACCAGAATCGGAGCGCAGGCGCGGAAGTAAGGAGCTTGCTCTTCTCGGGATCAGCCTGCCACGACTTGCCGACTTCGTCGGGAACGGTCAGCACGTCAACGTTGCCTGCCTCGAACTCGGCGGTGGCGGTACTCGCCTCGGGGATGATGCGGGCCATCAGCGAATCCGTTTTCGGCGGCCCATCGAAGTAGTCGGGATTCTTCGCGAAACGAAGAAAATCATCGTGCTTCCATTCCACGAATTTCCACGGACCAGTGCCGATCGGCTTCTGCCCGAAATCAGGGGACGGGTTGTCGGGTACGATCGAATTGACCGGCATCGCCAGCTCTTTCGGAAAAATCGAGAGTGGCTCCGTCAGGGTGATCACGACGGTAGAGTCATTTGGCGAAGCCAGACCTGTGATTGTCGTCGACTTCCCGGCAGCGTAATCCTGGGCGCCCTTGATAGGGTAGAGCGGCCAGCCGCGTCCGCCCTTCGTCGCGGGATCGAGGACCCGCTCAAAAGTCGCGACAACGTTCTTCGCCGAGAACGGACGTCCATCGTGAAACTTTACGCCGCTCCGCAAGTGGAATGTGTAGGTGATTCCGTCGGGACTCACTTCCCAGGATTTCGCGAGCCCGGGTACCACCTTCGCGTCCGGAGTGAAGCGCGTCAGGCCGTCAAACACGTATGCAACCGCTCGACCGGTTGGAACGTCAGTAGATAGCGCGGGATCGAGCGATCTCGGATCGTAGGTGTCGCGCGAGTCGATGATGGTCTTGCGGGCGGGGGCCGATTCACCGCCGCCGCCGCAGGCGAGAATCGCGGGTAAAAGCAGTAGGAAGAGTCGCCGCATTGCAGTTGCTCTGACGGTTGACATGAAGGGGCAAAATACGAGAACTTTCGCGCACCCCGAAATAGGCCTCACCGTGAGCGCAGAATACTATTACCGCCGTCAGCTTGGCGCCAAAGATCTACTGCCCGCCGTGGGCGTGGGCGTCGCCGCCGGTTTGGCCGGGTTCTACATTGTGCAACTCTTAATCCAGCGGACGCCACTCGTTCCGCAGGGTGAGCTCGCTCGCGCGCCGACTTCGCCGCCGAAGCGAAAATTGGGGGACCGGACGGAGCCCGAGACGGAGACGCACTACGCTCGCGAGCTGCCTCCCGGGCAGCCGCCGGGCGCCCGTGTGCTGAAAGGGTGAAGCGCGGACATAGAACCGCGCCACGGAGCTTCACCGCAGCACTCGCGATATTCGCAGCGTTCTTTTGGGGCAGCAGCGTCCGAGCACAAGACATCGAATGTCAGCGCGGAGACCTGGAAGTCATGCGCCTGGTCTTCGAGGGAAATCACGCTTTTTCGGACGCCGAGCTCGCGAAAACGATCGTCACGACGCCCTCGGCGTGGGCAAGACGTTACCTGCACCTGCCCTTTACGGTCAAACATTGTCTGGACCGGGCAGAGCTCCCGAACGACCGCGCGCGGCTGATAATCTTTTACCGCCAAAGGGGGTATCCAAGAGTGGCCGTCGATACGGCCGTCAAGTTGCTCGCGCCGGGTGCGGTAGAAGTGAAGTTCACGATAAACGAAGGACCCCCGATGATACTCACGTCCTTCGCCATAACCGGGCTCGACTCCGTGCCGGAGAGGGCCCAGGTAATCCGCGACCTTCCCGTTCGGGCGGGTGGCAGATTCGATCGATTCGGCGTTGGTGCGGCGACGGACACCATCCGCGAGCGCCTTCACAACACAGGGTATCCACGGGCCGACGCCGTGAATGCGTTCGGGGTAAACGACAGCGCGCTTACCGCGTGGGATACGATTACGGTAACACCGGGACCGAGGACAAAGATTGGAGCAATCACCATCGACGTGACGCCGCTAAAGGGAAAGCAGCAGCAGATACCGAACCGAGTCGTTCGCCGCATCATGGGTCTCGACTCGGGACGGCTATTTCGCGAGAGCGAGATTGTCGACGCGCAGCGGGCGCTGTACCAAACCGAAGCATATCAGCACGTATCTATCACTCCGGACTCCAACTCGGATTCCCTCGTGACTCTGCACGCCGAGCTAGCCGAGGCGGCGATGCACGCGGCGCGTGTGGGCGCGGGTTACGGAACGCTGGATTGCTTCCGAGTCACCGGCGAATACACGGATTACAATTTTCTGAACGGTGCGCGGCGGCTCGACCTGACGACGCGCGTCTCGAAGATCGGAATAGGTAAGCCCCTAAATGGCGCGCCGGGATTCTGCCCCGCCGCGAAGCACGACGTCTTCAGCGATCTCCTCAGCTACTACATGGGCGCGACTTTTCGCCAGCCGGTTTTCTTCGGGCTGAGAACAGTGCCGACGGTTACCATCTATAGTCAGCGCGTCTCCGAGTACAACGCCTATCGGAGGACGACGGCCATAGGAGGTATCGCTTCAGTCGCGTGGCGTCAGCTGACGCGAACTCCGATCACTCTCGCTTACTCGATGGACCTCGGACGCACTGAAGCGCAGCCGGCGCTTTTCTGCGCGGTGTTCAATCTGTGCGACGAAGAGTCGCGAAAGCGCGTCGAGAAGACGCAGCGTCTCGCCATCCTCAGTCTCGCCACGACGCGGGACAACTCGAACAGCCTGCTCTCGCCGACGCGCGGATCGATAATCCGGGTCGAGTACCGGCATTCGTCGCCGTTCATTCTCTCCGACACCGCCCTTCAGTTCAACAAGTTCGTCGGCGATGCATCGCGGTACATCAATGCCGGCGGCGGCAACGTTCTGGCGGTTCGAATCCGAGGCGGCGTCGTCTACGGCCGGACACTCGGGTCTGCTACGGGCTTCATTCCACCGTCGGAGCGGTTGTACGCTGGCGGCCCGACCACCGTTCGCGGATTCGCGCAGAACGAGCTCGGCTCCGCGATCTACATCGCCTCGGGACTTCCCCAGACTTTCCCACCTAGTGCGACAGGACTGCCGGATACGGTAGTCCGCGATACGACGGGCGCGAAGCCGAGGGTGGTGCCAGTGGGCGGCAACAGCCTGGTGGTTGGGAACATCGAGCTGAGGCTGCGCAGTCCAGTGCTTCCGGATGTACTTCAGCTCACGTTTTTCACAGATGCTGGAGAAGTGTGGAATCGTGGAAGCGCGACTGCGCTGCAGGGAGTGAAGCTCAAGGTGACGCCCGGCATTCAGATAACTGCATTCTCACCGGTTGGCCCCGTGCGCGCCGCGATTGGGTACAACCCGTATCGGCGTCCCGCCGGACCGCTCTACTACGAAGCCACACAGTTTGGCGGACAACTTCTTTGCGTGAGCCCGGGCAACGAACTGCCGACGCACTTTACGACGACGCCGGGAACTCCGCCCACTACGACGATAACTCAGGACGCGCCGACACCAGCGCGGTCGTGCCCGTCGTCATTCCAGCCCGCGAAAGAGACGCGCTTCATCAACCGCCTCACCTTCAGCTTCGCGATCGGCCAGGCGTTTTAGCTTCCCATGAGTCGCCGTCTTCGCATCGTCATCGGGAGTGCCATCGTGTTGGTGGGACTCCTCGTGATCGTCGGCATTAGCTTCGTCGGGGTCACGCGCACGCCTTTCGGTCAGGAGCGCGTGCGTCGAATGGTCGCGACCATGCTCGAGGGTCGCGTCAAGGGCAAAGTCTACATCGGCAGGATGAGCGGCGGATTCTTCAATGGCGTGACGATCGACTCAGTCGAGATCCGCGACGACGAGGACTCAGTGTTCTTTGCGTCCGGTCCAATTCGCCTCAGTTATGACGCTCGCGACCTGTTCGACAGAAGAATTCTCCTTAGCAGTCTCGACGCGCAGCATCCGTTCGTTCATCTGCGACAGCACGAAAACGGCGACTGGAACTGGCGTCGGATATTTCCGGCGAGCGTGCAGAAGGCGCAGCGAAACGAGCGCGGATTCGGCGAGTACATCGTCGTCGATACGTCCGAGATTCACAACGCGACGGTGTTATTGACGCTACCGTGGCATCCATCTGACACGCTGCGCGGGGTGAAACGTGACAGCGCCATCAGATACGAGCTCACGCGCCCCGATCACGAGATCCGGCGGACGCGTGAGGGATTCGCGCGCACCTGGCGATGGACAAACGCCAACGCGATCCTCGGCCCGACGCGTGTCGCGGATCCTGATACACTCGGCCGACTCTTCAGACTGCGAAACGCGAACTTCGTCGAGAACGATCCGCCGTTCAGATTCCGCAATCTCAGCGGCACAATTCTGAACCTTGGCGATTCCGTGTTCGTCGACGCGCAGCACTTTGACCTGCCTGGGTCCACGGGGACTGCGCACGGCAGCGTCGTGTGGGGAAGTGATCTTCCGGTGCGGTACTACCTGCACATCGTCGGGGATTCCGTCGCGCTGGCCGACGTCGCGTGGGTGTATCCGACGATGCCGACCACCGGCGGCGGGAAGATGCATCTCGATATCATGAGCGAGCGCAATCCACAGCTACTCGACTACGTACTCACCGACATGGACGTCCGAACCACCGGGTCGCATCTGCTGGGCGATATGACTTTCGCTACTGGCGCGCCGGTGCTGATTGTGAAGAATCTGGATCTGCAGGCGGCGCCAGTGGACTTCGATCTGTTGCGCACGTTCAACGGAAAGAAGTTTCCGTATGACTGGCAGGGAAAAATCAACGGCCACGTAAAAGCACCGGGTGGGCCGCTC
Organism: Gemmatimonadaceae bacterium; assembly: GCA_035643845.1. Taxonomy (GTDB): domain Bacteria; phylum Gemmatimonadota; class Gemmatimonadetes; order Gemmatimonadales; family Gemmatimonadaceae; genus UBA4720. The sequence continues at coordinate 11,045 of DASQPS010000143.1, forward strand.
AACCACTTCGTCGTGGATCGTTCGACGCTCATCTTCGACGATGCGCACGTTCCCGGAGCGGTGACTGAGGCGACGGGACAGGGCGAGCTCGACATCCTGTTCCCGGCGTTCACGGCCTTCCACAACTTCCACGTCGACGTTGCGTCACTCGATCTGCGGACGCTGCAGTACCTCAATCCGCTTTTCCCGCGCATAAAGGGAACGGTCTCCGGCACTGCCGATCTCGATTCGTCGTGGCTCGACGTGCGATTCAGAAACGCCGATCTCTACCACCACGACGGTGCGCAGCCAGTGTCACACGTCACGGGAAACGGGCGGGTGACGTGGGGCGAGAAGTATCTCACGTATGATCTCGCGCTCCAGGCCCAGCCGCTCTCTTTCACCGCTTTGTCACACTCGTATCCAATGCTTCCGCTGCGGGGGAGCTATGCCGGTCCGGTGCAGGTGAAAGGGACATCGCCTAGTCTGCTTGTGAACACCACTCTCACCGGCCCGGCGGGCACATTCGCGTTCAACGGCGTAGTCGACGCCGATCCAGTGGAGTACGCCGCACGCGGTCGAGCGACCACGACCGCTCTCGATGTGCGGACCCTCGTAGAGAACAACTCACTTCCGCACACGCAGCTCACCGGGCACTATGACCTCGATCTCCGCGGCGAATCGCTGCAGACGCTCAGGGGAAGCGCGGTTGCAGCGATCGAGAAGTCAACGGTCGCTGGTTTCCGCGTCGATCCTTCCGTCGCTCGGCTACGCTTCGCGGGCGAAGTCGCCACCGTCGACACTCTGGCGCTAAACGCAACCGGACTGAGAGCGCTTGCCTCGGGCACCTTCGGACTCACTGGCGCGCACAGCGGCACGCTCAAGTTCACGGCGGTGATGGATTCGCTTTCTCGTCTTCGCGCGCTGGTGCCGAGTCTCGCGAGCTCGGCCATTGTGGACTCGCTGCACGGCAGCGCGGAGCTGACGGGCGAGCTGTCGGGCAGCGTCGACAAGCTCGGTCTCAGCGGGATCCTTCGGGCGACCGGTGTCAGACTCGGCGCGAGAAGTGTGCAGAGTGTAAGAGGGTCGATTCTTCTCGCAGATCTGACGAAGGAGATGCACGGCTCGCTCATATTCGGAGCGGACACCGTCGCGCTTGGCGCGGTGGGATTCAACAATATCAGAGCGTCGATCGCGCTCGCGTCGCCGACGTCCGGACATTTCAGTGCGTCGATGCTGAGTGAGCGCGGAGTGCAGACCGATCTGGCGGGCAACATCACGCGCGCCAGGGACACCACCATCCTGCGCCTCGACTCGGCCAACGTGCTCGTCGATTCGGCGAACCAGTATCGACTTCAGTTTCCGACGAGGATCGAGTTCACGCACGGATTTCTCGCGCTCGATTCGCTTCTTCTGCAGCACAGCAGCAAAGCGAAGCTAGTAGTCGAGAACGTCCGCGTGAGCAGCGATTCCATCAAGGGGCATTTGCGAACGGACAGCGTCGACATGCGTCTCTTTCGCGCGTTCGTTCCGGGGCTCGTCGACGCGCGCGGTGCCATCGTCGCGGACGTCGATGTTCGCGGAAACATCAAGCAGCCGCTTCTCTTCGGTAAGATTTCTTTGGCGGACGGGAGCGCGCGGCTGGCGAACCTTGGCACCAGTTACAATCACATTCGCGCCGAGATCGCGCTCTCGGGTGATTCGGTGCACATCAACAGGTTGTCCGCCGAGACCGTCAAGGAACGGCGAGGCACGTTGTCGGTAACGGGGTCGGTGAGCTTCGAGCATTACAACAACCCTTCGTTCTCGCTCACGGCAAACGCATCGAACTTCAACGCGATCGACAAGCCCGGTCTTGCATCTCTGGACATTTCCACCGGACCGGCTGTGACTCTTACCGGATCGACACAAGAGGCGGTGATGCGCGGTACGATGCGCGTCGAGCGGGGCAGCATCTACATCCCGGACGTGGTGAAGAAGTCGATCATCGATCTCAATGATCCTGAGTTTCAGAGCACCGTTGACACGCTGCTCGCGACGAACCGCCAGGTAATGCCGCGCGCTCCGAAGGCAGTGGCGCGGAACTTAAGGCTGGAGAACGTCGCCATAGGCATTGGTCCCGACGTCTGGCTCCGCTCGTCGGAGGCGAACATCAAGCTCGGTGGATCTCTGAGTGTGACGCTTGCACCCGCCGCGAACGGCACGCAGCAGCTGGGTCTCGAGGGACAACTGAGCGCTGACAGGGGAACGTACCGACTCAATCTCGTTGATCCGTTCATTCAGCCGACCTTCGACGTACAGAGCGGAACGCTCGTCTTCGAAGGGACGCCTGACTTGAATCCATCCCTCAACATCAGCGCGATTCACACCGTACGTCAGCCGAGGCAAAGCGCAAACGGGCGAGACGTCAGAGTTGAAGTAGACATCACCGGGACATTGGCGCAGCCCCTACTCACGCTCAGGAATCCGGACAACCTGCCGCTCTCGCAGAGCGACTTGCTCAGCTACCTCATAACCGGCGAGCCGGCGATTGGTCTCGACAATACGACAGGTCAGGTCGCTGCCGGACTTGGTATCCGCGCGGTCTCGAACATCCTCACGAACGCAATTCCGAAGAGCGTGTTCGACATCCTCGAGCTGCAGACTGCGGCCTACGGTGCCGACGCGACCACGCAGAGTACCACGAATCCTTCCTATTACAGTCTGCTCAACACCCGCGCAATTCTGGGCAAGCAGCTAGGGAGTCGGTGGTTCCTGGGACTGAGCACGGGATTGTGCTTCGTGAATCCAAGCTTGTTCAAGGAGAATCTTGGTCTGCAGCTGGAGTACAGAATCAATTCAGTGTACAGCGCCCAAGCGGCCATCGAGCCTGGCTCCAGCGACATCCGATGCGTCGCAGGCTCGATTCCCATTGCCCCAACGCGAACGCCTTCGCAGCTTGGCTTCGACCTGTTTCGAAACTGGCGTTTCTAAAGCGTTGCTGGATCGTCAATTACGAAATCTGCGACGGAAAAAAGTCGCAAAGCGGTACGATTCCTCGACGGTCGCTCTGACAAAACCAGCAAACCCGATGGCGAATAATCTGCGAGAAAGGGACTTGATGCTTTGCCGCTCCTGCGGGAATGAGGAGCGTGCATCCGAAGGCTATCCCTGCGCGGATTGTGGTACATTCGTGTGCATCATCTGTAACTTCCGCGGAATTACACTCTGCAGGGATTGCGTGGCAAAACGACCCGAGCCGCCGATGACGCCGAGTACACCAAAAAAGATCGACTGGCCAGAGCATTGAGCGAGTGTGTCACGGCCATCGCCGCGATCGCGCCGATGCTGTGTGAGCCAGACGTCAGAACTACGCAGGTATCCCAACTCCTTCACGGGCATGTTGCGCAGGTGATCGAGCGGAGAGGGCTGTGGCTCAACATCAAATGCGCCGACCAGTACGCTGGCTGGGTCCATCAAGGCTACGTCGTCACGATTC
>DASQPS010000144.1:0-3839 GCA_035643845.1 Gemmatimonadaceae bacterium
CTCTCGCAACGGAAGTAACGCAGATCGCTGCGAGCAGGACGACGGTTGGCGCGCGCATCACGGAAGCCCCAGTGGGACACGGTTGATGAAGCTGATTCTGAGTTGTGGTCGCAATGCCGCAACGGCCTCGCTCGAGGAGAACGCAATCTCCAGAGGGGAAAGTCCTTCAGTGAGCGATCTGAGAACAATCGCTCGGGCGGTAGTGTCCGGGGACTGGGTCCTCCACACGGCGAACGCGCGCGCGAGCTCTACCTGCGTGAGGCCGGATCCACCAGGCCGCACGAAGACCGTGTCGAGCGCGATGTCGGTCGCGATCTCCGCCGCCTTTGCAGGATCTTTTACTGCATTACCAGCCAGGACGAGTCCGGGCAAAATTCGAACGGTGTCCGTCGGATCGAGCAGAGTGTTCGGAATCTGGTTGAGCAAAAGCGTAGCGCGAACGACCGTAGATGAATCGATGATAGAAGACGGGATGTTGAAACGCAGATAAACTCTTCGCGGCGGAAGGCCGCCGACAGCAAGGTCGGTCGCCGGGGCCGGCGGAGGCCCCTTGGCAATCAGCGTGTAGTCTCCAAGGTGTGCGGCGGCGAGTTTCGCGTCAGCCGGCGTGCTCGACAATGGATTCACGATCTGACGCGCAGTTGAGGTGTCCGGCGTAGCTCGAAAAGTCAGAAGCGGAGGGAACCCAGCCTCGGTCGAAAAGAATCGAACCTGGAATGATTGGGAAGACACAGCGCGGAGACCAATTCGGAGCCGTGACGCGCTCTGGATTTTTGAAAGCACCACGTCGTTAGAGATCAAGTATTTCACCGTATCGGTGAGCTCGGCGCGCGTGAACGTTTCAGAGGATATGAAGCGATCAGGGCGAAACAACGCGAGAACAGCCGTGGCCGACGTGTCGTTCGCTGTCGTGTCGACGTCGTAAGCCTCGATCGTTACGAGGCCCGCGCCCTTGATCGACAGCGTGTCCAGCTTGAACTGGATGTATGCGCTGTCGACGGTCGCGATCGGCTGCGATGTGCCACCGGCAGGAGTGAAATTCTGCGGCAACGAGTCATACCTGACTATCACGCGTGTATCGAGAGTGTCTCCGCGCGACGCGAGAAACAGCGCGTTTTCGTTGCCAAGTCCGGAGAGCGCCGTAACCGTGGTATCGAGTGCAATCGCATCGATGGTCACATTCTGCACGTCTCCGCCGACCTGCGGGCAGAGTACGGCGCAGGCGCCGGAGCTATCCAGGTTCTCCGAGCACGAAACGAAAGCAGCAAGCAGCGCCGTCGTACCGAAGGCGCGAAAAAGCAAAGACCGAGGGGTCACTACATCCTTCCACGTGATTGGGTCAGCACGAAGGCGTGCGGGAGCAGCTCGTCGAGCGTCCACGAGGCTTCCTTTCCGTCGCGGGTGTAGCTCGAAATTTTGATGCCTGGCGCGAACTCGTTCAGAACCTGCCTGCAGGCGCCGCACGGAGGCGTCGGCTCACTGTCTTCGGTCGCGATGGCAATCTCGTCGAAGTCGGTGAGTCCTTGTGAGACAGCAGAGGCCACGGCAAGGGTTTCCGCGCAGATCGCGAGGCCGTACACAGAATTCTCCATATTGCAGCCTGTGACGAGATTTCCGTCGCCGGTACGCAACGCTGCGCCGACCCGGAAATTGGAGTACGGAGCGTAGGCGTTGTCCAACGCACGCATCGCGGCCTCCCTGAGGGAAGCTCTTGATTGCGGCTTCGTGCTCATCAGACTATCAGCTCGGCCAGAAACGATGTCCCGCGACCTCTGAACGAGAGGCCAAACCACTCCGCAACCGTCGCGCCCAGATCGGAAAACGTGGAGCGCTCGCCAAGGTCTCGCGGTACCACACGCATGCCGGTCGCGAGAAGAGGCACAAACTCCCGCGCGTGATCCGTCGATGGCGTAGTTGGGTCGTTGCCGTGGTCGGCAGTGATGAAAAGCAGATCGTCCTCTTTGAGCCGCGATGTGATGGAGCGCAGGGCGCCGTCGAACTCGCGCAGCGCATCATAGAACCCCGCAACGTCGTTGCGGTGCCCGTACAATTGGTCGAAATCTACTAGGTTGGCAAAGAGGAACCCACTTTCGGCGCTCGAAAGCCACGCCTTGATGTCGTGAATCCCTTCGGCATTCGACGCGGTGTGCTGTGACCCAATCGAGCGTCCCGCGAAGAGATCGTCGACCTTGCCGACACCATCGCGCTGAATACCTGCCTCCGCGAGCGCATCGAGAAGTGTCTCGGATGGGGGCGGCAGCGAGTAATCTCTGCGGTTCGCCGTCCTCGTGTGAACGCCATTCTCGGTAACGAACGGGCGTGCAATCACTCGCGACACGTTATGCGGCGGCGCGAGCATTTCCCTCGCGACCTCGCAGCCTTTGTACAACTCGGGCAGAGGAATCACGGCTTCGTCGGCCGCAATCTGGAAGACGGAATCCGCAGAGGTGTACACGATCCAGCTGCCAGTCGCTTTTTGCTCGTCCGCGTAGCGCTCGATCACTTCCGTTCCGCTGCCAACGACATTCCCGATAACTCCGCGACCGGTCGCGCGCGCAAAAGCGTCGATCACGTCCTCCGGAAAACCGGCCGGGTATGTGGGAAATGGTCGGGCCAGATGCACACCGGCAATTTCCCAGTGCCCGGTCGTGCTGTCCTTGCCCGCCGAAGCAGGGCGCATCTTGCCCCAGGCACCAGCGGCGTCACCACGCGGAGGCACTCCTTGTAGCGGGCTGATGTTTCCAAGGCCGAGTCGCTCGAGCCGGGGAAGTTTCAGTCCGCCGCACTCGCGGGCGACATTCCCGAGCGTGTCGCTGTCCGCATCGCCGTACTCGGCAGCATCGGGCGCGGCTCCGATGCCCACGCCATCGAGAACGATGATTGCCGCGCGCTTGGCGCTCATGGACCGATGTAGGATCGCTCGACGCGCGACCGTAGACCTGTGAGCAACTCATAGGGCGACATGTTCGCAGCGTCCGCAACGCGTTCGACCGTGAGCAGCGTGTCGCCCGAGCGTCCTATCAAAGTCGCGACGTCGCCGACCTCACACTTCACAGTCGTCACATCGATCATGGTCATATCCATCGTCACCATACCGGTTATCGGCGCGATCATTCCCCCAACCAGAACTACGCCGTTGTTGCCGAGCGATCGGGGATACCCGTCGGCGTACCCCACGGCGAGCGTCGCGATGCGCGCGCTTCGGTCGAGGCGGACCGTCGCGTCGTAACTGATGGTGTCGCCCGCTTCCAGCGTTCGGATTTCGACGATCGGCGCCCTCAAATGGACGACGGGCTCCGGCTGAATCGCTGCGCTTCTACCACTCCCGACGCCGTAAAGAAAAATTCCTGGCCGGACGAGATCCCACGCACTCCGACCGCGACGTGCAATGGCCGCGCTATTATCCGCATGCAGAATTCTGGGCCGTGAAGGAAGACTGGCGAGAGCATCGCGAAACCGTTTCTCCTGCACTTCCTGCGATCCGTTATCCAGCTCCGCGGAATGAAAATGCGTAAATGCTCCCTCCGGAGGTGCGAGGGCGACGAGTTGAGTGATGTCGCCCACTTCGCGCCATGGAATTCCCGCCCGGTTCATTCCGGTATCGATAGAGAGATGCCACGGACCTCCGCCGACGTTTCGCCATGCTTCGATTTCTCGGGGAAATCCCAGACTTGGCGTGAGCTTCGCCGTTCTGGCACGAGCGAGCTGCGCCTCGAGCAATGGCGTGAAAACGACAACCGGCCGCGTCACGCCGAGTGCTCGAAGCTCTTCGCCTTCGGCGACCGTCGCGACGCCGTAGCCCCACGGCTCGATAGCATCGAGGGCGCGTACAGCCGCGC
>DASQPS010000145.1:0-2398 GCA_035643845.1 Gemmatimonadaceae bacterium
TAACGGTGCTGGAGAAGCACGCAGATTTCTTTCGTGATTTTCGCGGCGACACAATCCATCCCTCAACGCTCGAAATCCTGGACGAGCTTGGGATCCTCGATGAGTTTCTCGCCCTTCCTCACCAGGAAGTTCGGATTCTAACCGGGCAAATCGGCGACACCACGCTCACGCTCGCGGATTTCACGCACCTTCCTGTTCGAACGAAATTCCTCGCGTTCATGCCGCAATGGGATTTTCTGAATTTCATCGCGCGGAAGGCGAAGGTCTATCCGTCGTTTCATCTGGAGATGAAGTCGGAAGTAACTGGTCTCGTGTTCGACGGCAAGCGCGTGTCCGGTGTGAAAGTCAAAACACAGGCTGGAACGCGAGAAATCCTCGCCGACCTGGTCGTGGGCACCGACGGTCGCCATTCAATCGTGCGCGAGGCTGCTGGTCTCGAATCGATCGATTTCGGCTCGCCGATGGATGCGCTCTGGATGCGCATCTCTCGGAAGCCGACTGACCCCGAGCAGCTCCTCGGCCGCCTCGACTACGGAAAGATTTTTGTCCTGATCGATCGCGGCGATTACTGGCAGGCAGCGCTCGTCGTGCGCAAGGGAGCGTTCAGCGAAATCCAGAAACGCGGACTCCCGGCTTTCCGCGCTGACATCGCCGAAATTGCTCCGTTTCTCAAGGATCGCTTGAACGAGCTGCGGGAATGGAGCGACATCAAACTGCTTGTCGTGCAGGTAGACCGTTTGCGTCGCTGGTATCGCGACGGACTCCTCTGCATCGGCGACGCCGCGCACGCGATGTCACCGGTGGCCGGCGTTGGAATTAATCTCGCGATCCAGGACGCTGTCGCGGCAGCGAATATCCTCGTGCCGATTCTTCGACGTTCGGCGGATGTCCCGCTGTCAGCTCTAGCGCGCGTGCAAAAACGTCGCGAGCTGCCAACGCGCGTCATCCAGCGCGTTCAGCTCATTATCCAGAACAGCATCATCGGCCGCATACTCGGCACTTCGGGACGAATGTCCGCGCCGCTCCTCATTCGCATATTTGCCGCGGTGCCGTGGTTCCGACGACTGCCGGCGAGACTCGTTGGACTTGGCGTTCGGCGAGAGCATGTGAGGACTGGGGAACTGCTGAAGGGCGGTGGGTGAACGGCGGTACCAGGTACGTGAAAGGCGGTACCAGAATGTGAAAGGCGGTACCAGAATGTGAAAGGCGTTACCGGGTACCTGGTACCTGGTACCGCCTTTCAAGTTTTACCGCCTTTAAAGTTTTTACGTTCTCAAGGTTCTACCGCCTCGACAGTCTTCCCCGCAGCGACAGGGCCGCTGAGCGACTGCTTACGTCCCGACGGCCACTCAACATCGATGCTCGTCGCATGGTCGGCCGTGCCGAGGCCGAAGTAAAGCGGAAGATCGCTCTGCGACAGGTAGCCCGACTTTCCATCGGCGACCTTGACGATGCGCCGGCCGTCAGGCAGCACCACCGTGACCTGTGTGCCGAGCCCGTCACGATTCGAACGGCTGCCGTGTAGCCTGACTTTCAGGAAATGAACGCCGTGCGTTTGCGCGAGATTGCTGACGAGCACCTGCGGGCGTCCGTTGAACTCGTTGGTAACGATGTCCATGTCACCGTCGTTGTCGAGATCGACCGCGACCGCCGACCGGCTGCCGAGGGACGCCATCATCGTGAGATGGCCGGCAGAATCGAGATGGCATCCGACCTCGCTCGCGCCCGGCTTCGCGCACTCGGCGCACCACGAGCTGAATGCGTCCATTCCTTTGCACTCCAGCGTGAACCACACCTGCTGCGTCGCGCCATTCGCGCGCGGCTCGACACCCAACACGAACTCGCTCGGCAAAAAGTGCCGGCCGGCCTCATTGAGCAGCAGCGAGTTGATACCGTACCGATAAGGGAAATTCATTCCGGCGGCGATGAAGATGTCGTCCCAGCCATCCGCGTTGAAATCATCGACGCTCGGACCCCACGGCCAGTAGGTCTCGACGCCGAGTGAGTCGGAAACCTCGTCGAATTTTGCGGCGCCGCGATTCGCGAAAAGCTCGTTCCCAAAGATGAAACGCGCCTTCCCTTCCGGAATCATCCCTGGCGCCACTGTCGCTGAATCCGCTTTTCTCGTCTCGGCTGCCCAGTCTCCAGGTGGAACGGTGACCCACATGTCCGGATGCATGCTCGTGACGAAGATGTCCATCGAGCCATTGCCATCGAAATCGAAAGACTTCACACCCATCGAGCCCCAGGGAGTCTTTGGAAAATATTTCGATGTCGCATCACGAAAGCGCTTGCCACCCTCGTTGATCCACAGGTGATCTCCACCTTGCATGTCGAGGATATAGAGATCGGGAAATCGGTCGCGGTTGATGTCGATCGATGTCGCATCGCCGCTCCA
>DASQPS010000146.1:0-4772 GCA_035643845.1 Gemmatimonadaceae bacterium
ACCTGATGTGCTCGTAGATCTCGTCCGTGATCGCGATCGCATCGTACTTCTGGCACAGCTCGGCGATCAGGCCAATCTCTTCCCGCGTAAAAACGCGTCCCGTGGGATTGTGCGGTGTGTTCACGACGATCGCGCGCGTCTTGTTCGAGAATGCCGCACGCAGCTTGTCCGGATCCAGTCGCCAATCTGGCGCTTCCAGCGGCACGAACACCGGCTTCGCGCCCGCGAGAATCGCGTCGGGGCCGTAGTTCTCGTAAAACGGCTCGAACACTATCACTTCGTCGCCCGGATCGATCAGCGCCAGGAACACCGACGCCATCGCTTCCGTTGCGCCGCAGGTCACCGTGATCTCACGCTCAGGATCGAGCTCCATCCCGTACCAGCTCTGATACTTGTTCGCGATCGCGACCCGCAGCGCGGGGCTGCCCCACGTGATCGCATACTGGTTCACTTCACCGTGAATTGCCGCGCATGCCGCTTCCTTCATCGGCTCGGGCATCGGAAAATCGGGGAAGCCCTGCGCGAGATTGATCGCGCCGTACTGGTTCGCGACGCGAGTCATCTCGCGGATCACCGACTCCGTGAAGTTGCTCGCGCGCTTTGCGGTCGCGGCGCGACGGGATGCTGCCTGTGTCTCGGTCATAGACGCTCGGCGGATAACGTCTGGGAAATCTCACCACTTTACCGCAGGTTGGCGAGCGCCGACGGTGGATTACCAGCAGCCCGCGGTACGTTGCCGGTTGTAGGCTGTAGTCCTACACCGCCGAACGGCGCGCGTTACTTTTGCTTGGGTCGCGCGCCGGATCCTGGCGCGCAAGATGGCTTACATACCATTATCGGGAGCGCAAATGTCGACCACACTGATCGTCGTTATCGTGATCGTCATCATCGTCGCAGTGTGGCTCTGGAAGAGAGGTAAGCCGCCCGCGCCGTGAGAACCGGCGAGTGAACAGGTCGCCGGTTCGATTTCCTTCGAGCTACCGGTTCGGACCTTTCATCAGAACTTCGATCGCACCGGTAACGCCCGCCCTCACGCCGAACTTGGCCCCTGCCTCGGTGACGTTGTAGTAGTGCATGTCACCGACCTGGTACGCCTGGATGTTCCGGAGCGCGGTGACGTCCCCTACCTCCTGGCCGTCGACGAACACGATTGCGTAGTCGCTCGTGTTAGAGCTCATAGTCGTCGCACCGTGTGGCGCGAGCCAGTTAGGCCGGAGGCGACTTATGGCATCGTACGCGCTCAGGTTGTCGGCGTGTGCGCTGGAAATCTCTTCCGCGCTCAACATGTTCCCGCTCGGGACGCCACCGACGTGCGGCGTACCAGTGCTCGCGCAGCCGACCAGCGCCGCAGCTGCCAACAGATAAAGATTTTGCACCCTCATGGCATCCTCTCGGATTGGATTGCAGCTTCGTTCTACTCTGCTGTTAAGGACGTTGCGGCGCCAGAGCCAGTTTCGATCCAGGTGTAACTATTTCGTCTTAATCTCGATTACGCCGGACCCAGTCTGCATTCCAAACTTCGTTGTCGCGCTCATGCCGCCGTAGTAGCGAATCTCCTGAATTTGCTGCGTCGGGATGTTTCGCAGCGCGGCCAGATCGCCGTACGGCTGTCCGTCCATATACACCGTGGCGTAATCGCTCGCGCTGCTGTTCGCCGAGGTGCGGCCGTGGCTCTTGAGAAACATGGGACGCGTACGACTTATCACATCGTATGCGTTTGATTCGTGCGAATTGGCGATTTCCTGCTGCGTAATCACGTTTGAGTCGCGCCCCGCGCCCGACGTGGGCGCGCTCGCGCACGCCATAGCGCTGACGAGCGCGAACAAATAGAACGGTCTGACCAACATTGTTGTTCCTCTTGCGTTTCGCGTGGTGAGAATCAGCTCGCGGTCGTTATGACTTCGATTGCCCCGGAGACGTTGCCCAGCCCGAATCGGTTCGACGCCTCGGTGCCGTTGTAGTAGTGGATCTCGCTGATCCCGCTCACGTCGAGCGATTTGAGCGAGTCCAGATCACCGTACAACTGATGGTTGAGGTACACCTTCGGATAGCCATTGTCGGCGCCCGACAGACTCGTCGGGCCGTGCGATTGCAAGAACGCCGGACGCAGCATCCTCACAGCGTCGTAGGCATTGGACACGTGAGAGTCTGCTATTTCGTCCCGCGTTATGACGTTTGGGTTGCGCGGCCCGCTGCCATTGGTGAGACTCGCGCTTGGCGCACACGCGACGGAAGCGGCGGCAACGAAAAGCATCAGCGATTTTGTAAGCATCATCTGCCTCCCAGTTTGGCGAGCGCGGCACGTATCAGCTCCGCCGCCGACTTTGAAGTTGCACCGGCGTCAAGCGCGGCGCGAACTCCGCGCTCCGCATCAGCGCTTGAATAGCCCAGCGAAACCAGCGCCCGCATGGCGTCGTCGGCCGCCGCGCTCGCCGGCGCCGCCGACGTTCCGGTCATCTCTCCGAGACCATCGAGCTTGTCGCCGAGATCGAGAATGAGCCTCTCCGCCTTCTTTCGACCGACGCGCGGCACGCTCTGAAGCGTCGGAATGTCTTTCTCTCTTATCGCCCGAATGAGCCGCGTCGCCGATAGAGCCGAGAGCATGCCGATGGCCAGCGAAGGTCCAATCCCGTTGGCCGTGAGCAGCTTTTCGAACAGCCGCTTCTCGAATACGCTGACGAAGCCAAAAAGCTGCCAGGAATCCTCCTTCACCACCAGCGATATATGGAGATCCACCTCCTCGCCAGCGCGCGGCAGCGCCTCGTACACGCTGAGTGGAATCGTCAGCTCGTATCCGACGCCGCCGCTTGTCATCACCTCGAGGGAATCGAGATCCTTCGCGACGAGCTTACCGTGAATCGATGCGATCAATGCTTCAGCGTCACTTCGATGATGCCGTTGAGGCCCTGCGGATGCTGCATGCCGTATTTCGTGGCGGCTTCAGCCCCGCGATAAAAATGAATCTCGTGCACGTTACTGGCTACAATGTTTCGAAGCGTGCTGGGGTCGCCGAACCGAACGTTGTTTACGTAGACATCCGGCAATCCGGTATCCGAGCCACTGGTCGTCGCCCCGCTGGAGCGCAGGAATTCGGGATGCAGCTGCTGTATCAGGTCATAGGCATTTGTCGCGCTGCTCGCCGCTATTTCCGGTTCGGAGATGGCGCTCGAGCTGCGCCGCGGGATAGGTGAGCCATCAGAAGCGCTATTACTTGTGCTTCCGGCGCAGCCAAGACCAGCGAGAACTGCAACGACCGCGAAATATCTCATCTTCATAAATCCTCCACGGTTTCGAATCCGGTCATCAAACCTGTCGCGCGTGTTCCAGGGCCGCCAGCCGCCGAATTGGCTCGATCCGCGGTAGGTCCGGAGCGAGCGCATAAGCGAGCGCAGCCGCGACGCCATCGGCCGCGTCGCTGGGCTGTGGCGCGGATTTCAATCGCAATAACCTCGTGACCATGAACTGGATCTGGAGCTTCGTCGCAGCCCCCGTTCCAGCGACGGCCTTCTTGATCTCGGCGGGCGGATATTCATGTATGTCCAGCCCGGCTTGTGCCGCGGCGAGAAGAATCACTCCGCGCGCGTGTCCAAGGACCACGGTAGTGCGCACGTTCCGGGCGTAGAAGATGTCTTCGATGGACAGCACCGTCGGCCGGTGTTTCCGAATGAGCTCGGCGACCCCGTCGTGAATCTCGGCCAGTCGTTGGGGCAGGGCGTCGCGCGGCTTCGTGCGAATTACGCCACACTCGATCAGCGTCAGGGGATTGCGGCCTTCCTTTCGAATGATCCCGTAACCCATGACCGCCGTACCTGGGTCGATGCCAAGCACGACGACCGGCTCGGCGTCACGCACCTGTCATCTGCTCGATGTCCATGTCGAAGTTCGCGGAGACCTTCTGGACGTCGTCGAGCTCCTCGAGCTCCTCCAGAAGCTTTACGAGTGATTCGGCGTTTTTTCCGTCGACGTGCACCGTGGACTTCGGAATGAACGCGACTTCCGACTCGACGATCTCGATTCCGGCCTGTTTGAGGGCGTCTTCGACGGTGTGCAGGCCGTGGGGATCCGTCGTCACGACGAACTGATCTCCCTCCGCCTTGAAATCCTCAGCGCCCGAGTCGAGCGCCTTCTCGAGGACGCTGTCTTCCTCGTAACGCGCGCCGTCGATGTAGATCTGGCCCTTCCGGTCGAACAGGTATGAAACCGAATGAGGCGGTCCCAGATTGCCGCCAAGTCGCGTGAGCTTGTGCCGAATCTCGGCGACTGTGCGCGTGGGATTGTCGCTCAAGGCCGAGATGAGAATCGCGACCCCTCCGGGACCGTAACCCTCGTAGGTGACTTCGGTGTAGTGAACTCCCTCGAGCTCGCCCGTCCCTTTTTTGATGGCGCGCTCGATGTTCTCCTTGGGCATCGACTTCGCCTTGGCGGCGTCGATCGCGGTGCGGAGTCGCGGATTTCCCGCCGGATCACCGCCGGCGAGCTTGGCCGCCATCGTGATCTCACGAATGAGCTTCGTGAACTGGGCGCCGCGCTTGGCGTCCGTTGCCGCCTTGTAATGCTTGATCTGCTTCCACTTGGAATGACCAGCCATGGTCAGCTCGCTCCGAGACGTGTTGCCATTTTCAGCTCGGTTGAAAAGGTGTGCCTGTTGGATGCACGCGAGCCGGATTGGGCGCGCCCGCGAGCTCCTGGATCAAGCCGTTCAGCTCCATGCGTGATGCCTCATCTAACTGCCCGGTCGCCGCTTTGACAAGGTCCTCGAAAGCGAGGGCGCA
>DASQPS010000147.1:0-5834 GCA_035643845.1 Gemmatimonadaceae bacterium
GGACTATCACCAGCTAACCGACGAGCCGCAGTACATCGACTACGAGCACGAGCGTAAAGTCGCGCAGCTGGTGCACGACATCGCGCTTCGGGTTGGCAACCTCGATCATCGGGTGGTCGTGGATAAACCCAAGCCCGATCCGCACGGGGTGTGCGTGCAGTAGTCGATGCGGCCAACTCCCCGAGGCTTTCCGTCGATCGCTTCGGACGTTGCGCAAGGGCGGAGGGTCGGGGTTCTACTTCGGCGCTACACTGGCTCGGGCGGAGCCCCTAACTGCGCTCGTTCGCTCCGCTCACTCGCGGGTCTCCTTGGTCGCTCGTTTTGCAAAGCGCCTGCGTAGAACCCCGACCCTCCGCCCTACACACAATCGCGGCAGCGCCGCCCGACCGCCGCAGGGGCCAGGCCGCGCAACACTTTGCTCGTCCGCTCCGACGGGACATTCTACTCGCACTGCGTCTGGTGCAAGAGACGGCGCGCGTTCTCGCCACCTCACCCGGACCGAGACTGCGACGCGGGCTTTTTGTGGCGCAGCCGCTTCGACGCGGGAAAAGGATCTCGGGAGGGAGGGCGGTGCGACCATCCTCGCAGGCAACTTGAGGGAGCGACCAAGGAGACGCACGACCGAGCGGAGCGAGGGAGTGTAGTTAGCGGCTCCGCCGGAGCGACCGTTGTTGCCGAAGAGGATGGTCGCACCGCCCGACCGCGCAGCGATCTCTAATCAGCGACCGACGAGAGGCCAACCCAAAAAAAAACGGGTCGCTTACGCGACCCGTTTGATCCGTGGCGAAGGATGCGGTGGCGTCGGAATGGGTTTGACCATCCCCACCGATTCGGTATCAGTGGAAAGAGGAGCAGAAGCAACCGCGTTGGTTTTGAGCTCCGACACGAGATCGAGTAGCACGTGGCTTCCGTGAAAGAGCTGAGTGGACGCCATGCTCATTTGCTCGCACGCTGCACTCTGTTCCTCGGTCGACGCGCTTACTTCCATCGCCGCGGTCGCGTGACTCTCCGCCGTCCGAGCTACGAGGCCGAGGTTTGCCGCTGCCGAATCAACCGCGCGCGCGTTCTCCGTTGCCGCGGTCGTCACACCCGCCGCGGCGGCGCGGGTACGCTCGGCTGCGGCGAGAATCGTCGACAGCGCCGCGTCGAGATCGTGGCTCACGCGCTCTATCTCGCCGACCTGCGTTACGCCCTGTTCCATCGCCTTCGATGTGGCTGCGACGCGCATGGTCACAGTTTCCGTCATCTTCACGACGTCGTCAGCGGCGGCCTGCGTCTGGTCGGCGAGCTTTCTGACTTCGCCCGCGACGACACCGAATCCGCGGCCAGCTTCGCCCGCGCGCGCCGCTTCGATCGCCGCGTTCAGAGACAAGAGATTCGTCTGCTCCGCGATTCGCCCAACGGATACCACGAACTTGTTGATGTCGCTCGCAGTCGTGCTCAGCTCCCGCACCTGTCCCGCCGCCTGCTCCACGATGGTGCGTACATCGAAAAGAATCTTGAGAGCGCGGTCGATCTCGACGCGCTTCGCCTCTGCCTCGGCCTCGATGGCGCTCGCGAGGCTGTGAACTTCCTGCGCACCGCCGACGAGGTTGTCTCCGCGAGTGCGGATTCCGTCCAGCGCTTCGTTGACCTGTCTGAGCTGCGCAACCTGCGATTCCGCGCCGTGCGAGACTTCTTCCACAGCGTCGGCAACTTCGCCGGCTGACGCAGAGATCTGCTTCGACGCCGAGGCCAGGTCGCTGGCGGATTGGGCGACTTCGTCGGCGGTCTTCGCCGTTCCGGATGCAATTCGCGACAGCGCAAGCGTCGCATGATTCATCGCGTCGGCGAGCGTGCGGAATTCGCCTGGCATGTCGCCCTCGATGTTCTGCTGGAGATCACCGTGGCTCAATTGCACCGCGTGTTTGACGAGTAAGCGCAAGGGTTTGCCGACCGCACTGCCCGTACGCATCACGATCATGATCGCGATAAGCGTTGCTACGATGATGACCGAGACCAGGAGTCTGGACCTCGCGAGCGACTGTGCCCGCAGAGTGTCCGACATCCGTGCAAGCTGTTGAGCGCGCGCGTGCTCCAGCCCCGTGAGCTGCTCGAGGAGCGAGGGGACGAGCTTTCTCGCGCGCTGCGCCTCCGTGTGCGCATCGTCGAGCCGGCCCAGGTCAGTGAGGCGGTGCGACAACGCGAAAGAAGATTCGACCCGCGCAAGCGTTGTATCGATCGATACAGTACGAGCGATCTGTTCGGCCAAAGCGTCAGGGCGCGAGCTGAAGCTTCTGTGAAGCCTGTGCGCCTCCCAACCCAGCCGACGAAAGTCCGCGTCCGACCTCGCGTCCTGATCACTGAGGTACGTGTTGGCCGCCTGGACTTCCTGCGTGACGACGTTCGAGAAATCCGACGCCTGCTTCGCATCCTCCTGCGCTTCCGCCAGAGTCAGCGTCACCTGGTCAGCCATCTGGGTCATCGAAACCCAGCCAACTGCGCCCGCACTGAGCAGCAGCAGAATGAGAAACGAGAAGCCTACGGTGAGGACTTCACGGATCGTCTGGAAACGGTAGCCGAGCTTCACTTTGCCTCCGCCAGCGTAAGGAGACCGTTGTGAACGCGCATCACGCGGAAGCGCATTCCTACTGGATCACCAGTGTCCTCGAACATCGTCGGCCCGGTTAGACCAACGTAGGCGTTCTCCCGATTGAGGGAGTGCAGGTAATTGCGAATCGCCCTGCGGTTCGGCCCACGGTCGGCGAGGGCGCGCGCTATCAGCTTCGTTGCGTCGTACGCGAGCGCGGCGTGAGCATCGGGCTCGGTGCCGAATTTCTTCTCGAACGCGGCGACGAAGGCGCGCGCGGCCGGCGAAGGATCTTCCGGTGTGAAAGACATCCCGATATAAATCCCTTCCGCCGTCGTGGTGTCTGCCACGATACCTTGCCATCCGTCTCCACCAACAAATACCGGATCGAATCCTTCTTTTCTGGCTTCCTGTAGAATCTTGAGTCCAGACGCAACTCTGCCGGCAACGAATACGACGCGTGGCCTGCGTGTCTTCAGGTAAGCGATGTAGGGCTCGGCCGTCGGCAGATCTGCATTTATCGGATCCAGACTTAGCAACTGGCCGTGGAATGATCGCCGAAACGAATCAGCCAGCCCTCGTCCGTAAGTATTGTTTTCGTAGAGCACCGCCGCAGTCGCCGGCGTCGTACGAGTAGCGAACTTCGACGCGAAGGTGGCGAGCGCGATCCCGTTCAGCGAGTCGCTCGAGATTATCCGGAACACCCAGCTGGAGATTCCGCTCAGATCGGGCGAGGTGGCGCTGGTCGCAACCGCCGGCAGGACGCCATCGTAAACGCGGGCCGCCGACAACATTCCGGAGGAGTTCACGTGGCCGATGACTGCGGAAATCTTCCGGTTCTTGACGAATTCCTGGGCGACCTTGGCGGCGATGGTTCCATCACCCTCGTCGTCGCGGCTGATTACCTGGAACGGGTGGCCGTTGATACCGCCGGCTTTATTGATTTCCTCTGCTGCCAACTGGATACCCTGAAGGTTTTGAAGGCCATAGCCTTCCTTCCAGGGACCGGCAGCACCGACGACGTACGGATCCTTGGTTCCCACGCACGCGGCGAGCGCCAGCAGTGCGAGGAACGATACGGCCTTGGACAACAGCTCCCCCCTCCCCCGAATCGGGGACTTCGTGACACTCGAAGGACGAGGCCGAAGCTCGAGCCGTCACGCGAATGGCACCCATTCTGCCCCTAGAAACTGCATTACAGGGGAAATGACGATGAAAGTGCTGGTGACTGGCGGATCCGGAGTAATCGGACGCGCTGCCGTAACGGAAATCCTCGCGGGCGGCAACACCGTTCGCATTCTCAGTCGCAATGCGTCGGACGACGCGAAACAGTGGCCTTCCGGAGTTGAGTCGTGGCCGGCGAGCATCGAAGAGCAGGACGAGCTGCGTGGCTGCGCGGAGGGCTGCGACCTCGTGGTTCACGTCGCTGGAATAGCTCACGAGTCGCCGCCGCTAACTTTCGAAAGCGTGAATGTCGAAGGCACGCGCGCCATTGTCCGGGAAGCCGAACGTTGCAGAGTGGGCCGGTTCATCTTCATTTCCTCTCTGGGCGCCGAGACCGGCGAGTCGGGCTATCACAGATCGAAGCGACGCGCCGAGGAGATCGTGCGGAATTTCGCGGGAGGCTGGATAATCCTGCGGCCGGGAAATGTGTACGGTCCAGGGGACGAAGTGATTTCGCTACTGTTGACGATGGTGCGCACGCTGCCTGTAGTGCCAGTCATCGGCACTGGAGAGGACAAATTTCAGCCGATCTGGGTCGGTGATTTGTCGACGGCGATTGGCGAGTGCGTCAGGCGCTCGGATTTGCACGGTCGGGTGCTCGAGGTGGCCGGCGAGGAGAAAACCTGTCTCAACGATCTCCTCGACAGGATGGGCGAGATCACCGGTCGCAATCCCGCCCGCCTACCGATTCCTGCCTTTCTGATCAGCGCTGGATCGACTATCGCAAGCCTTCTGGGTGCCAAGCTGCCAGTGAACGACAGCCAGCTGAAAATGCTGAGCGAGGGAAACGTCATCAAGACGCCGGGAGCGAACGCATTGGTGGGTGTATTCCACATCCCGCCGACGACACTCGACAGCGGCCTCAGGAAGCTCGCCGATGTACAGCCAGAGCAGACGCCCGATCAGGGCGTCGGCATGCTCAAGCGGAAGCGCTTCTGGCTGGACATTGCGGGCAGCCCGCTCGCGCCCGACGAATTGTTCGCGCGTTTCAGACTTCGTTTTGCGGAGCTCACGCCGCTTCTCGATCTGCGCGCGGAGCCGGGTTCACCGGCAGTTCTGGCAAATGGAAACACTCTCACGATGGCGCTTCCGGTTCGCGGGAACGTGCAGGTGAGAGTCGAGCAGCACACACCGTGCTCGGCCACGCTGGTGACGCTTGCGGGCCATCCACTGGCTGGGGCAATCAGATTCCTCTGTGAGCGTCGTGGCGACTTGCTTCGCTTCGAGGTGCAGGTTTACGATCGTCCGGCCAATCTCGTCGACTGGTTCGCGATGCGCACTTTCGGAGATGGAATGCAGGCAAACGCGTGGGAGAGTCTGGTCCAGGCGATGGTGGCGGAAAGTGGGGGAGCCGCAGTGATGGAAGTGCAGCACGAAGAGACATACCTCGACGAACACCAGGCAGAACGAGTCGAGGAATGGGTGAAGACGCTCGTTGCGGAGAGAAAGCGTGACGAGCATTCGCGGACACGGAGTCACCGGTCGGGAACGGTCGCCAGGGACCCAACAGCGACCGAAGCCATTCTTTAGCGGCGTTCCAAACTGGTTACGACGATGTCGAAACTTCCCTCCGTGATCTTTCTCATTTTGGCCGGCGCCGCCTGTGCGTCGAGGAGCCCGTCACTCGCGCCATCACCAGAGGCGGAGCGGTGCTACGCGATATCGGACAGCCTGTCGAAATACGTTTCGGTGGACGCGCTGCCATTGGCCCACCTCTCCGGTAATCCCACCCTTCCGCGCTCTCCAGGAACACTCGGCGCCGCCGACAGTGTTTACGTCGAATTCCCCGTGACCCCCGACGGGGTGGCGGACACGACGGCGCTGGTCGTAACGGGGACGAGCAATCCGGAATTCGTTCGCAGCGTTTCGGCCTTCGCCAGCCAGGCGCGATTCGTCCCGGCGCAAATCGCCGGCTGCAACGTCATAAGCAAATACAACCTGACAGTGAGACCGCGGGGCTGATCGAGCGTCATTTATGGAAGGCCATCCGGGCTCACCGGGCGGCCCGAATCCATAATCGCTGGGCCTATGCATTTCAGGT
>DASQPS010000148.1:0-2167 GCA_035643845.1 Gemmatimonadaceae bacterium
GCAGCCGGCTCGAACCCCAGCGGCGGACGCGTGAAGTTGCTGTGTTGACTCTGTGAGATCGCAGTGAAGTTGATCTCGCCGTTATCGAGCGGGAGTTCAGCGGTAGCGCCAAAAATCGAAGTCGGCGTCTCCTCGAAAACCGGATTTTCCTCGTACTGGACCGTCACTTGTCGCGGCCGCGGGAAAAGCGTGTCGGGGCGATTGAACGAAACACGTCCGAGGTCGTAGTCGACTGAGTAATCGGTGCCGCGTGTGAGGGGTATTCCGTCGATGAGCAGCCGCTCGGAGTTGGGTCGCACCTGCACAGTGCCAAGCATCAGCGTTCCACCTTCGCCGCTTCCCTCCGCCTGGTACTTGGCCCGGATATGGTAGACGGCCAAGGGTCTCTGAGCGGAGCGGACGTATTCGGGCGGAGTCGTGTAGATCGTGTCGTTAGTCGGGTTTCCGCCGACAGCGAGTCCGTTGGATGCGAAAGGTTTCGCCGACGGAAAAATCAGAAACTGATCGCGAATCACTTTCGCGCCCGGCGAGCCCAGGCTCAGCTCGAAATTCGGATCGCTTGGACGCGGCCACAGGCGATTCTCCAGATCGAAGCTCGAGCTGTTGGTCGATTGTGCCAGTCCGAAAAGCTTGAGGTAGGTATCGACGCCGCCAGCGACGGGCTTCTCCTGATCCTCGCTGCTACCCGTCACGATCTTGAGTGTCACGCTCTGCCGGCGCACGTCGGGTCCACCAAGACGGTACACGCTTCTGATCTCGCGATCGAACTGTGGATCGCCCGGCTGCACGTTCGGATCCCAGATCAGATTCGCGAACTGCTCGCGATTCGGTGTGAAGGCGAGGTCGGGGGTGCCACCAGTCGACAGGTAAGTCGTGTCGCGGCCATTGATGCGAACGCGGTACGCGACGACGAGCCGCTCGTTATTGAGCGCTAAAGGCCGCACGAGCGCGATCCAAAGCAGCGATGGATCGGCGTAGTAGTCGACGCCTTCGCGAAGGTACTCGTACACCTGTCCGCGCCGCGACCGCGAGTCGCCGATAAGGCGGAATTGCGGCCCGCTCGGATTTGGAGGCTGACCCCCGATGAGAAGTCTGTAAAGGAAAATCTTCGTGGGCCGCAACGTATCCGGAAGCGACGCTGAGAGCGTGGCCATTCGCCGCGAATCGAGGATGTCGACGTTCGGGTACGCGTTTCCGAAAAGCCTCGGATCTACCGTGAAAAAGAAACGCCGCGCCTCGAACTGGTAGTCCTCGATCTTTCGATCGACTGCCTGGAGTGTTCGATCACCGACCGTGAAGACGTGGTCGCGGATGATGTTTCCTTTCTGCTGCGCGAGAATCGTCTTGACGCGCATCGACCCAAGCTTCAGCACGCCCTGGATTCCGTAGTTGCCGCTCGGGATCCCAGCCGTGATGTAGCGCGAAGCCGGGGGCTGGAACGTGACGTTTCCGATCTCGAGTCGCTGGAGCAGCTCGTTGCCCTTCCCCTCGTAATAGACGGAGATGTTGTTCGACGCATCGAATTCGCGCTGTGTGTCGTAGTCCAGGTTCACGTGCACTCTGTCGGCGACCGTTCCCCCCGACTTGGCGGCGAACTGGAAATCGACGAGCGGCTCGAAGACGCTCCGGCAGTTTGCGCTCGCGTCGATGAAGAACGCCGAAGAGCACAGCGCGCTCTGATTTTTTTCTCCGCGCAGCTCGAGACGTCCATCGAGCTGGAGACCAAGGTCCGCGTACTCGCCGAGTATGGGAACAGGCTTGGGTGTGATTGTCGGCTTGGGTTTCGGAGGCAATTCGCCGGGATACGAGGGAGCCGCGGCGGCCGTCGCGAAATTGCTCGTAGCGATCTGTCCCCAGACGGACTCGAGGATCGTCCTCATGTTCTGCTGAAATGCTGTGGCGCGCGCTGCTTCGATCTGCGCCTGGGCCTGCCGGAAAGCTTCTCTATCTCCAACCGAGAGAATAGAAGGAAGCGTGAGCGGAAGCGTATCGCGACCCAAGCGAAGGCGAATGCCTGGCGTCCCGGGAGTGCCGGTGGGCGGAGTGGCCGGCTGCGTCGGCGGATTGGTTCGAGTGGTGTCCTGCGCGCCTGCTGCCGAGCTGTGCGCACACAATACTGCGAGCGCGCAAACCACGAGCGTGAAGGCGCGTCCGCGACGCTCAGTGG
>DASQPS010000149.1:0-8437 GCA_035643845.1 Gemmatimonadaceae bacterium
ATGCCGGCAAGTCTAAAGCACTACGACCTGCACGTCTGGTTCTGGAAGGACAATCCGAAGGGGATGTTCACGTCGACGAATTCCGCGGTTAAGTGCACGCCGGGCTCGCCCTACACCATCGCGATGTCGGGGCACCATCACGATTAGCAGACCAAAGCGGGGAAGAGCAGGGGGACTGCAACAGAACGGGATCCGGGCCGTCAGAAGTTTGGATGTTAGTTGTCAGGTCGAGCCGCAAGACGGTCCGTCGCCCGGTTACGGCGAGCTTATCGGTCTCCCGGTAGTTACCTAGCAACTAACATCTTGCTGCCTGACATCCCGGATCCCGTTCTGGTCAGTAGACGTTTCGGCTGATAGCTAATCAGCTTTTCTCAGCGGCGAGCTCCGCCAGCATCCTGCTGGCTACCTCTTGTCGTACTGTAGCGCCAGCTTCAATTGGTAGATCGCTTTGTCGCACGCGGCCAGCGCGTCTACGCGGTGTCCGCCAAAGTCGTGATTCGCGCGCTGCAGATCCTTCTTCGCGGACTCGAGGGCGGTGATCGCTCTGCGAATCTCGGGATGAGCCTCGCGGCGCTCCTGCGCCCTGACCGGCACCGCGGTCTGGAGCGGCGCGACAGGCGCGAGTGCGGAATTACTCGAAGACGCTAGAGCGGGAACCGATACTGCCGCAGCGCACAGCGCCAAGCCCGCGCCGATTGCCGCCAACGACTTTTGCATGCTGTTCTCCGTGAGGGGTTCGCTATCTAGACGCCCGCTACTCGGCCCTCGTTAAGAACAATTTCTTCGTTAAGGCAGTCGCCAGATGTTCAGCACCCCTGAGGTTTGGTGCCTGTTCGCGTTCCCTTCCGGTAGCGCGATCATTCCATCCACTACGATCGGACTGTTCCAGTGCCCGCTTCCGCTCTCGAGCTCGGCTACCTGTCGTCCACTGAATGGATCGTAAATGTGGAGTCCGCCGCGAAGATCGAAGACGTACAACAATCCGCCGGCGAGTACCGGGCTCGTCCCTCCAGTTTTGTTTTGCCATTTCTGCTGAAGTCGTCCGCCGCTCGCTACCCACGCAGCAGTACCTCCACCGTCCGCGGCGAAGAGCCACGTCTCGGTCGACGTCTGTACGGACAAACCACCCAGCGCCGTCGCACCGCCGGTATGTACGACTGCCTGCGCGCTGTACAAACCAGTGCCCGACGGCGACGACACACTCTGCACCTCTCCGCCCCGCCGCGCTGTCGCGGCCCGCGTGTGGCCGAATTCAATCACCTTGATCGATCCATCCTTGCCACCTTGCGCTATGTAGCCGCCGCCCAACAACACCGGCGAAGTTGAGCCGACGTCGGCGTCTCGATCGCTCAGTTCGTTGGTGTTGGTCGGGGTATAGTTGTCGACGATCTTCGTCGCGGTCGAATCGATGGCGATCACCGCGTCGCCCCAGTTGGTGCGGCCATCCCATTTCGCATTTCCCGTCGCGACAAAAATGTCGCCGCTGGAAGCGTCGACCACCGCGCCCGCCCTACCCCAGATCGCAGATCCACTTTCTGCGCACGAAGACGGATCGAGCAGCTCGAGCCTGTCGCTGCAGAGCGAATTCCAGACGTGAAGGAGCCTTCCACTCGCCGCATCGAGTATCGCGACGTGACCCTGATACGGCGGCGCATCGCCGATGTAACCGCCAGTGACCGCGATGATCTTTCCATGGAAATAGGTGAGAGGCGACGCGATTTTTTCCCGCTCCGCCAGCTTCGTGATAGCAGTGCTCCAGACGGAATGGCCGTCGGCGACAGCAAGCTTCTGAACGTGGCCGTCCGGCGATGCTGCGTAGATGAACTGGCGATTGGGATCAGCCGCCGGCGTCGAGTTGGTGATTCGACGCGATCCTGCCCAGCCATCGTAGCCCGCCGGTGTGAATCGCCAGAGGATCGCGCCATTGCCGGCGTCTACCGCGAGCGTTTTGCCGTACGTCGTCGTCACGAAGAACACGTCGTGAGTTCCCCCGCGCACGCTCACACCATGGAGGTAAATGGGCGACGCATCCACGGTGCCGTCGAGCTGTACCTGCTGCCGCTGCAGCGTGGAGATATTCGCCGCGGTAATTCCGGTGGGGTCGGGAGAAACACTCGATTTTCCGACGTCCCAGCCGAACTGCGGCCAGTCGTGCGTCGACGCGATCGTGCGTTTCGGTGGCGTACCGCTGCCCAACGTTGGTAGACTCGCGGTATCGCCCGTTTGCCTGGACGGCGGAGCAGCACCGCACGCAGAGAGCGAGAACGGTAACGCGAGAGCTAAAATAAGAACTGGGCGAGAATACTCGCCGCATCGGGTCCGATATCCCAAAGCAGGGCTGGCGTTACGCATGACTCGAACTCCTTATTTCAGGAAAGGCTGGACTTCGCACTACGCCATCACCATTCTGAATCCATGCTCAAAATATCGCGCACAACGCTCTTCCCCGCGCTTGCAATCAGTCTGGCTGCGGCGCCACTCATCGCTCAGAAACCATTTCCAGCGGCAACTCGCAGCGCCATCGAAGACGCACTCGGCCGGAAAGGAACGCCCAGCCCCGGCGGTGTCCTCAGATTCGGTTTCCCGCGCGGCGATCTGACCGTCGTAAAGTCGGCAATCACTCTCAGACCGTCGTTCGCCCTTGGGTCGTGGGTCGCATTCCAGCGTATCGGCGACCACGCATTGGTGATGGGCGACCTCGTGCTGCTGGAGAGTGAAGTCGAGGCCGTCATCGCTAGCCTTCAGGAGAACGGCGTCGAGCAGACCGCGCTGCACAATCACCTCCTAGGCGAATCCCCACGCGTGATGTACATGCACATCCACGCTGTCGGAAATCCTGCGCGAATCGCGAAAGCGATACGTACCGCGCTCGAGTTTACCGACACGCCGCTCGCGCCGCCGCCCAGCACGCCAGCTGCTGCAAGCGTCGACCTCGACACCGCGGCAATTGCGAGGACGATAGGCGTCCACGGAAAGGTCGCCGGTGGTGTCTACCAGTTGAGCATCGCGCGTCGCGAGAAAATTCTCCTCGAAAAACACGAAGTCCCGCCGGCGATGGGCGTCGCAACTGGAATCAACTTTCAACCGACCGGAGCCGGGAAAGCCGCGATCACGGGCGATTTCGTTCTGATCGGTCGCGAGGTGAATCCAGTTTTGTGGGAGCTAACACAGGCGGGAATCCAGGTCACCGCAATCCACAGTCACATGATCGACGAGCAGCCGCGACTTTACTTCATGCATTTCTGGGCGAACGACGACGCCCTCAAGCTCGCCCGCGGCTTGCGCGCAGCCCTCGACCGCACCGCTTCGAAGAAATAAGCGCGCTGCGACCGTAGATTGTGGATACTCAGTACACCGACAACTCCCAATAGCGCGCCATAGACCGTCGATGGATCTCTCGACAAACCCCGAGCAGGAATCCGAGCTCACGCGACACACTCGTGCGCTGGCGCCGGATTTCCGGATCATGGGAGAGCTTGGTCGAGGAGGAATGGGAATCGTCTACCTCGCTCTCGACGTGAATCTGGATCGCGAAGTCGCCATCAAGGTGCTCCC
Organism: Gemmatimonadaceae bacterium; assembly: GCA_035643845.1. GTDB lineage: Bacteria > Gemmatimonadota > Gemmatimonadetes > Gemmatimonadales > Gemmatimonadaceae > UBA4720. Next base: position 3,556 of record DASQPS010000149.1, read on the forward strand.
AGTTCACCTCGCGAACCAGCCCGACGTCCGCGACCGATTCCTGCGCGAGGCGCGCACCGCGGCGAAGCTCACGCACCCAAACATCGTTCCGGTTTATCGCGCCGACGAGATGGGCGGCGTACCGTTCTTCGTAATGCGCCACGTCGATGGCGAATCGCTCGCCGATCGGCTCGCGTCGCAAGGACCTGTCGATCCGCGGAAAGCCGCGAGACTTCTCCACCAGGTCGCAGCCGCGCTCGATTACGCGCACGCGCGCGGTGTGATCCACCGCGACATCAAACCGGAAAACATTCTGCTCGAGCGAGGCAGCGATTCCCCGGCAGTCAGCGATTTCGGAATCGCGCGCCTCCTCGAGGCCGCGCCTTCAACCGCCACCGGCCAGGTCCTCGGCACCGTCCACTACATGAGTCCCGAGCAAGTGCTCGGCGAACGCGTTGATGGCCGCAGCGACATTTATTCGCTCGGTGTCGTTGGATACAAGACGGTGTCGGGTCAGCTCCCGTTCGATGGAAAGACTGCGACTGCGGTGTTAGTGGAGCACGTGACGAAAGGCGCGCCACGCGTGAAGAGCGCGGCACCGGGAGTGCCGGACCGCCTCGCGGGAGTGATCGATCGTTGTCTCTCGAAAGATCCAACCGATAGGTATCAGACGGCCGGCGAGCTCTCAGTCGCCCTGGAAGACGCAGCGCGATCGATACCCGCCACGATAGTGGCCGACGTCGGGTCAACCGCGACAGAACCTGCAATACTCTCCGAGCGCGAGGCGAAAGCTTTATGGACGAGAGCGGCGCAGCTTCAGGCGGAGACGGGAGTACAGACGAGTCTTCGCAGCGCAGTCCCGTCACTGGGACCGCCCACAGTAACCGACCGCCGCACTCTCACGAGCGGGTACCGCCTGACCGACGTGCGCGACGCTGCGAACGAAGTCGGAATTCCGGAACGTTACGTTGCGCGCGCTCAGTCGGAGCTTGGATTGGTGACGCGCGATGCAGCCGCACGATCGGGCTCGGCCGTCGCGCCGCGCGAGCCCGCCCAGACAAGCGTCATCACGCAGACCAAGTCGCGCAAGAACGTTTGGGTGGGCTCTTCAACATCGATCATCTACGAGGTCGAGGTCGCGACTGAAGTGCGCTCCGAGGATTTTGAGCTTCTCGTCAACATGATGCAGCACGCGCTGGGTGATCCGGGACACGTCAGCACCCTTGGGCGGAGCCTACACTGGGCTAGCGTTCACCAGCAACGAAGATTGCAGATCAGCATGGTGCCGCGAGGCGGTCGGACGATAATCCGGGCAGACGAGCGTCTCTCGCCAGTCGTCGGCGGAATTTTTGGCGGGATCATCGGCGGAGGAGGAGGTGGCGTCGGCGGCGGGCTGGCGCTTCCGCTCGCAATCGCCACGACGCATTCCGGCGTAGTCGGGCTCCTCGCCTTTGGCGGAACGGCTCTCGCCGCATTCGCCACCGCCCGCGGAGTCTTCAAGAGGGTGAGAAACGGCCGCGAGCGCGAGCTCAGAGAGCTCGTCGACGAGTTGGCAGCGAGGGTGGCCGACGAAGATTCGGGCTTAAGCCTTGGCGGTGCTGGTGTCGCGCGAACTCCCATCCGACTGCCGCAGCCCTAGCCACGCTTCTGCGTCGGCAGCCTCCCGAAAGACGTTCACGAGCTGGCCAAGGCCTTCGGCGTAAAGTGCGTACATCCTTGCCAACCCAAAACATGCGTCGTTCTTCGCAACGAATGCCCGGCGGACACCCGGCGCGAAAAACGCATCGTGCGCGGTCTCCTCGATAGTGTCAGCTGAGACGAGAATCTCGGTTACTTCAGTCATGTCAGCGAACTGTCGAAACGTCGGATCGAAAAGAGGGTCGGTCTTTAGCCGTAGATTGTGCTCGAGGACCTCCGCTTCGGTTGCGGGTCCCCAGATGCGGCTCAACACCAGTTGTCTCTCGCGATCGATCGTATAAGTTGCCGGCACATTTCTCCTCGGAGATTGGTACACGAACGTGTAGCGCTGAACCCCGGTGCGGCGCTCAGGCCGGGTGTGTCGCGAACAGGAAACTGCGGCAAAACGCGAACCACTGCTGAGGAGCCCTCGGCGCGTTGTGGCCGCCACCCTCCTGGCGCAACTTTTCCAGTGGACCTAGCGTAGAGAAAAGCGGAGGTCGCTCGATGACGAACCCTCATCATCATACGATGAGTCAGTTGATTGACCCGCATCCGGTTCGTCCCGGCACGAGTGCCGCGCTCACCGCTCGCACAATCGACGCGACAATTCACCCGCCAATAGTTCGCGCCCAGGAAGCAGTAGCCGCGTTCATTCCACGCGTCACAGCTCCTCTCGCCTCGGTAAGCCCTCCGCTCGTTCTCGAGATGATTGGCTTGACACTCTTTCTGGTCTGGGTCGCGCGCCGCCCACGTTATCGCGTTGGGGCACTCGCGCTCTCAGCGATGCTGATGATGTCACTTACTTCGTTTCGCCCAGTGGCGAATGGGGAAGACGGCGCGGCGGGATCTGATCCGCGGCAGAGTGCAATGGAGAAAGAACTCTGGAGAAGACTCAACGCCGTCGTTTCGACACCAGCGAATCGGTCTCAGGATGTGATCGGCGTGCCGGACGTACCTGACGTCCCCGAGCAGGCCGACGAGCCAGACCAACCCGAGCCCGCCAACGAAGTTCAGCCCGATCCTACTCCGATGCCAGACATGATGGATCGACTACCGGAGATCACCTATCGGTACATGCCATCTGAAGAGCAGATGCGCGCACAGGGCCGGTTGATGCGCGAACACGAGAAGATGATGCGCGAGCAGGAGCGGCAATTGAGGGCGGCGGTTGAACAGATTAGCGCCCGAGTCCGCAAAGCCGCGCGGCGGAGAGAGGGACGCGTCTACAGTCTTCTCCGCGACTACTAGATCGGCTCGTCCGCCGATGGACCGTAGCTCCCTGGAATAGGGACGCCGAGTAGCCGAAGGTAGACTCCGAGCTGGGCGCGATGGTGGGCGAGATGCGTGACCACCATATTCCGAATCACCTTCGCGCGCGGCGCGTTGACAACGACTCTCTCGCCGACGCTGAACTTCCAGGGCGACATCGCGCGATCCCAGTCGAGACCCTCGAGCTGCTTCAATAGCTCGCTGGTCACGCGGTCGAAGATCTTCAGGCGCTCAGCAGCGTCCGCGGGCTTGGGCTGTGGCGGTCGTTTCGCCGCGTCGAGCTCTTCGGTCGTGAGCATCAGGATTCCCAAGCCAGGCAACTGCGCGACGTGGTTCGCGAGAGTCCCCAACGTCATCGACTTCTCGTGCGGACGCCAGTCGTCCTTTCCGTTCGGAACGCGCTCGAGAATACGACGGGTCGTCGTCAACTCGGGTTTGAGGTCCGTGAAGAGGAGAGAGAACGGGGTTTCGTTCTCCAGGGCGTTGGTTGGGGAGGCGGAGGTCGTCATTGATCGTGGCGGTTGGGACATCGGAATATAAAGGGAGACAGTAAAGTGGAGGGCGGTACCAGGTACCGGATGCCTGGTACCTGGTACCTGGTACCTCGTACCGCCTTCCACCTACACCGGTTTCCTCCTCGCGATGACTCCATCGATCGAAAAGCGTCCCGCCCCCATGAGCATGAGAGCGAAAGCCGCGGCGCACAGGGTCATCTCGAGCTCGAAGCCGCCCCGCCCGAAAATCCCTGCTTTCAGCTTCACTATGAGGATCGCGCCGAGCATGTCGCAGAAGAAGCCGAATGCGAACAACCGGGTGAGAAGTCCCAGAATGAGCGCGATACCACCGCAGAACTCGAGCACCGCGATGAACGGTCCCGTGAAGCCGGGTAGCGGAACTCCCATTTGACCGAACGCACCGGCGACACCGGTGAAGCCAAAAGTGAAAAGCTTCTGACTTCCATGGCCGATGAAGACCACTCCGACGATGATGCGAAGGACGGCGAGGCCGAAATCGATTTGGCGTTGAGTAGGACTGCGGAATAAAGACATTGTCCTGGTCCAGTAGGTTTGGAGGGCTGTCGCGATTGTCGGTGCGACAACAACACTTATAGTGCCAGAAACGATGAAGCCATCCGCCTAAGCTGCTATTTCGCCGGCTTCAGGCTGCTGCTCGCCGCACTTCGATGCGACGGCAACACGATCGGACGAATGGGAAGCGCCATCTCCCAGTTCAGCGGCAGCGGTGCCCGCGCACTCTGAGAATCACCCGCGCGGACGTTCCCGGCAAAGATGGTGTATGGATCCGCGCCGGAGGGATTGATCGAATAGCCCATGTCGCCGAGCGCGCGAACGGTAAGGATGCTGAGAGGCATTTCACCGATGGTCACGTAGCCGGTCATCAGCTCCGATCCAAAAACCGATTCGCGCCAATGTGAGTTCGCCGTTCCGGACCCGCCTGTGTTCTCTACGGGCACGGACGTCATACAGGTTACGACGCCGCCCGTGACCCGGCATCCGGCGATTCCGCCTGTTCCAATGTAGGCGACCGTCGGCGCGTTGAAGTTGACCACCAGTCCTTCCTTGCTCCAGTTCGATCCGATGCCGAGAACGTGTAGCATCTCGTGAGTGATGATGTCCTGAAGGGTGCTCGTGGAGATACTCGCAACATCGGCAGCGTCGAGTTTCACCACGCCGATGGCGGTTCGCAGATCACTCGTGCCGCGTGCGACGCAGGGCGCGGACTGAGCGACGAGATTCCCTGGGCCATCTATCGGTTGTATCGACGCGTAGATGATCAAGCCCGGAATCGATTCGGTCAGCACAGGTACGCCGGTGACGCCGCATATGCCAGGATCGGTTCCGGTTGCATCGACGCCGGGAAGACTTCCCACGACAATTCCACGAATTCGCGCGGCGGAATTGGTGAATAGCTCTTGCTGCGAGCTGCTGATACC